>NZ_JFAN01000041.1:0-40059 GCF_006408855.1 Bifidobacterium sp. UTBIF-68
CGTAGTTTTCGATTGTCGGGGTCTTGGGAATCAGGTAGGGAGGCACTGCATAGACGTTGTCCCCCTTGCCCTTGAACGACAGGGACAGCTCCCATACGAACGGTCCGACCAGCATCAGGAAGACCAGCAGCAGAATCACATACTGCACGACCTTGCCCACAGTGACCTTGCTATGATGCCCTTGCATCAGTCCTCACCCCTCTTCTGCACGATCTGCTGGATGATGAGCATGGTGCCCACGATCACCAGCACGACGATGGAGATGGCGCTTGCGTAGCCCGTTCGCGCCTGGATGCCGGTGCCTTCGCGCTTGATGAGCATGGACATGGTCATGTCCATACCGCCGGGGCCTGCAGAACCATTGGTCAACACATAGATTTCGTTGAAGACTCGGAAGGCCGCGATGGTGGAGAGCATCATGATGAGCATCATGGTGGAGCGCACACCCGGCATCGTCACGTAGAGGAACTGGCGAACCGGACCTGCGCCGTCAAGGGATGCTGCCTCATAAAGCGATTCGTCGATGTTGGCCAGTGCGGTCAGGTAGATGACCATGTAGTAGCCGAGGCCGAGCCAGATGGTCACGAACATCGAGCTGAAGAGCACGCCCCAGCGGTCGGTAAGGAATGGAATCGGCTTCGAGATGATCTTCATGGCCTTGAGCATGGAGTTGACCAGACCGGCGGAATCCAGCAGGTTGGTCCAGATCATGCCCACCACCACGGCGGACATCACCACAGGCATGTAGAACGAAGTGCGGAAGAATCCCATGATCCTTGAGTTTCCGCGGACCAGATAGGCCAGGATCAGAGGCAGGATGACCATGAACGGCACCACGCAGATCACATAGAGCGTGGAGTTGAGCAGTGCGGTCAGGAAGTACTCGTCATGGAAGAGCTTGATGAAGTTATCGAATCCGACGAACTTACCCGGACGAAGCAGGGTGGAGTTGGTGAAGGCAAGCCTGAAGGTGTTGAGTGCCGCAAGGACGATGAACACGAACACGATCACGAATGCAGGCAAGACGAACAGGTAGGGGGCAATGATGGTGCCGAAGCTGCGATCCTGCTTCTTGTGATGGGTGCGGTTCATCGGTTCAGGCCGGTCGGAGGCCTTGATGGCCTCCGACCTGTCAGCGGCGAATGCCGCATTGCTCATTGTGCCAGCTTCTCGTTGGCGAACTCGACGGACTTGTCAAGGGCTTCCTTCGGGGTCTGCTTGCCCTGCATGGCGAGCGCGATCTGCTGCTGGAAGTTCTTGTAGCCGTTGTTGTCGGTGAACTCGGCAGGACGGGAGCCGTAGCCGTTCTTGACCTGGTCGAGCGTGATCTTCAGAGCCTTGCCCTCGAGGGTGGACTCGTCGATGTTGGAGAAGTACTCGTCCTCGAGGCCACCCTTGGCGGACGGGAAGACGGAGGCCTGCTTGTCGAAGGCGACCTGGTTCTCGGCGTTAGTCACGAAGCGGGCGAAGTCGATGGCGACGTCGGGGTGCTTGGACTGGGCGCTGATGCCGAGCATCTCGTAGGCGAGGGATGCGGAGCGGCCGTCATCGGAGATACGCGGGCCGACGGCAAGGTGGTCGTACAGGTCCGGGGCGTTCTGCTTGAAGCCTGCTGCGGAGTAGGCGGAACCTGCCATGGCGACGAGGTTGCCACGCTGGAACAGGTCTGCGGCCTGGCTCCAGGAGGAATCCAGCGCCTCCGGCGGGATGCCGCCGGCCTTGTACAGGTCGACGAAGCGGGTCAGCTGCTTGACACCGGCCTCATCGTTGAAGGTGTACTTGCTGTGGTCGGAGTTCATGAAGGACTTGACGCCTGCGGTCAGGAGGTCCTCGGCGTTGTAGCCCATCGTGATACCCAGGTAGATGCCCTTGTCCTTGCAGTTCTTCACGATGGCGTCACCGGCGGCGAAGTACTCGTCCCAGGTGGTGGGGATGTTGTTCGGGTCGAGGCCGCATTCGGACATCAGCTCGGTGTTCCAGTAGGTCGGACCATCGTTGACGTACCACGGAAGACCGTAGGCGCCCTTCTCGATGCCGTTGCCCTGCATGGTGACGGCTTCCCAAGCGCCTTCGTAGTAATCATCCTGCGCGTCCGGGGCTTCCTTGGAGACATCGAGCAGGGCGCCGGCCTTGGCCAGACCGTACAGGATGGAGTTGCCGCCGTCGACGATGTCCGGCAGCTGGCCGGAGGCGGCCTGGCTGGAGAGCTTGTCCTCATAGCCATCGGACGGGGCATCGAGCCACTTGATGGTGACGTCCGGGTGATCCTTCTCGTATGCCTTGATCAGCTCTTCGAAGTACGGGGTGTACTTGTCGTTCTTCAGATTCCAGGTCTGGAAGGAGATCTCCTTCTTACCGCCGTTATCGCTGGAATTGGTGTTGCCGCAAGCGGCCACGGAGACGAGCATCGCGCCTGCACCGAGGATGGCGACGGTCTTCTTCATGGAAAACATGGTGTTTCCTTCTTTCTGTTCCTTAAGAACCCCTCATCCGTCCATGGATGAAGATCCTGTGTTGTGCACCGCTGAATGCCTGTCGACATCCCGAGGATTGCAACTGTTTTAGTTCTCATCGCTGAGACTAAACCGATTTAGTTTCCAGCCCTTCAAGAACCTGTTAACTAAATCGCTTTAGTTAATAAAACAACAACACCGCTGTAACATTGCAAACCCGCAACGCATGCGCGTGTCGCGCACAATGATGGGGCCGCACCCTTACACAAACGCACCCAAGCACAGACAAATGGGGCCCGCCATCGCATATCGCGACAGCGGGCCCCATCATCCCCACGCCCATCAGCGGGAGTTCATGCCCCTACATGACTGCATCCGACTTCATGTCATCGGCGGATACGCAGCGTGGCGAGCTGGAACGGCTGCAACGCCAGCTTCGCACCGTCAACCGGGCACGGGTCATCCGATGCGAACGCGCGCGGCAGATCAGATGGAAGATCGGCGTCCTCCATCACGCTCACCTCCATGACTTCAGCACCGGAAAGCTCATCGGCTACTTGCAGGGAAGCCGTGGCATTGCCGCCCGCAGCCTCATAGAGACGTACAATCACGTCACCGGAACCATCATCGGCGGGTTTGATCCAATCCAGCACGATGGCACCCTGCCGGTCGGCCAGACGGACCAGCGGCGCGAACGCCGGCAGTTCATCCAATACCGGAGCGTTGATCCGGTTCGCCTCGGCAAGCACGGTCTCCATGCCGGCATCGGCGACCACACTCCAAGCGAACGAATGCTCGCCCTGATCCGTGCGGGGGTCCGGATACAGCGGCGCGGAGAGCAACGACAGACGCACCATCGTGCCACGGCCGGCACCATGCGCCGCATCCCCATGAATCGGGCTCACATCGGAGCCGTAGGTGGATGCGTTCACCACGGCTGCGGCGTACCCGGCATCGGCGATACGGACGAACCGGTGCGTGCAGCTCTCGAACTTGGCGTCATCCGAGCGCGTGTTCTTGTTGATCGGGCGTTCGACCATGCCGTACTGGCATTCATACTGGGCGTTAACGGCCTGGACCGTGACCGGGATATCAACCTTGAGGAACTGCTCCTGCGTATGCCAATCCACGTCCGCGGCGAAATCAAGCGTCGCAGAACCGGGACGCAGGGTGATGCTGGTGCGGATCTCGACGTTGTCGGCATGCGTGACGACATGCACCACGGCGCTGCCGTCTTTGGCGACCTCCACGCGCTCCATTTCGGCGTCGGTCAGACCATCGGCGGTCAGGAACGCATCACGCTGGATGTCCCAGGCATCCCAATGGAACGGTTCGTCCTTGAGCAGCTCATAGCGGCCAAGGCGGGTCCCGGACGGCACGAGCTCGCGTTCGCGCGCCTTGTCAATCAGCGACGAGACGGTACCATCGGCCTCCACACGCACGCGCAGCCGTCCATTGTCGAGCACCGTAGCACCCTCTTCGGCCATGACAGTCACCTGAGCGCCGTCTGCGGATCCGTTCGACGCCTCTGCCGCCGGACGCACGGCCCAGGCTTCGCATGCCTGACGTGCGTATGGGGTGATCACCGCATGCTCGACGCTGGCATCGTCCGGCTCCACGACGGCGATGGCGCGCCCGGCTTCATTGGCGATCTGGCGCAATCGCGCGATATCGTGCGCATATTCGGCACGTGGCTGGCGATGCACCCAGGCGATGGCGGAACCGGGAAGAATGTCATGGAACTGGTTCAGCAGCAGCGTCTTCCAGATGCGATCCATTTCTTCACGGGGGTAGGCGTAATCCGGGTTCTTGAGAGCCGCGGCAGTGCACAGATATTCCGTCACACGCAGCATGGACTCCTCTTCGCGGCAGCCGCGTTTCATGTCCTGCTGGGCGGTCAGGGTGCCGCGATGCAGTTCCAGATACAGTTCACCCTTGAATACCGGGGTCTCGCCACGGGCATCGTCGACGATGTCCTTGCGCACACGGTCGAACAAGCGGTCGGGGGTGCCGAACTCGATCTTCGGCGCCCCGGCAAGGTCATGGTCGCGGCGAATGCGTGCGGTCATCTCGCGCGTGGGACCGCCGCCGCCATCACCGAAACCGTACAGCAGAATGGCGTTGCGGGAGAGGTCCTTGTCGAGGAAATTGCGCTGGGAATACTGCAGTTCATGCATGCTCATGGAAGAGCAATAGGTGTCGGAAGGCGGGAAATGCGTGAGGATGCGTGTGCCGTCGATACCCTCCCACATGAAGGAGTGATGCGGGAACTTGGTGGTGTCGTTCCACGAGATCTTCTGCGTCAGGAACCAGTCGAAACCGGCACGACGGGCAATCTGCGGCCAGGAGCCGGTGTAGCCGAAGCTGTCAGGCAGCCAGATGCCGCGAGGATTCACGCCAAGGTGCTGCCGGAAATACCGCTTGCCGAATGTGATCTGACGAATCAACGATTCACCGGAAGGAATCATGTTGTCGGATTCGACCCACATGCCGCCCACCGGGATGAAACGTCCCTCTTTGACACGGTCCATCATGCGCCTGAACAGGTCGGGATGCTCGGCCTCCAGCCATTCATACTGCTGCGCGGAGCTCATCGAGTATGTGAAGTCCGGGTCCTCGTCCATCAGGGCGAGCACGTTAGAGACGGTGCGCGCCACCTTGCGGCGGGTCTCACGCACCGGCCACAGCCAGGCGGAATCGATGTGCGCGTGGCCGATGGCGATGTGGTTGATGGAGCTCGATGCCGCAGGTTCGGCGAGCACCCCGGCCAGCTCCTCACGGGCCGTACCGATGGTGCCGGCGATGTCACGCTCCTCGTAGGCGTTCAGCGAGCGCTGCAATGCCTTGGCGAGCTGCCAGTAGCGCGGATCGTCGTCTTTGAGCTCACGCATGAGCGAGGAGACGGTCTCCAGATCCATGTAGTAGGCGAATGCCTCCCTGTTGAAGGCGGCGACGTCCATGCGGCTCAGCGTGTAGGGGAATTCACGCTTGCCGGTGGCCTTCTCCCCCAGCTCGGTGGGCGAGAACGGCGTAGGGCCTTCCACAAACGGATTGGCGGCGGCTTCGATGTACACGGTGAAATTGCCGTCGGCATCAAGGTCGACCGTGCTGGCACCGTCCTCATAGACCAGAGGAATCCAATGATTCCTAGGATTCGCGGACTTGATGGCCGTGCCGTCTGCACGGTAGACCAGACCTTCGGACTGGAAGCCCGGGCCACGGTAATCAAGCCAGCCGAGATCGACCATGAGTTCGATCTTGCGTCCCTTGACGGCTTCACGGTCGATACGGCCGCTCACCTCGAACCAGGTGGTGCCCCAGGTGGTACCCCATACGCCGGGTATGGGGAAGGGCTGGAAATCGACTTCACCGGCACGTACCTGTGCGAGGAACTCGTCCGAGGGAACCGGCTCGCCGGGATTGTCGAACGAACGTACCGAACACGCCGACAGCGTGGTATGGATATGCGGCTTGAGACGCTGCTGCATCACGCGGTCGCAGCGCTCCAGCTGCTGATTGGGCAGAAGAAACATGAGGTATTGAGCTCCTTTGCTTGTGTGTGTTGTAGGGCTCTGTTAAACCCTCCCCTTGACTCCCTTTGTCAGCGAAGCTGACTTAGGGCAGCCCGTAAGCATATGTCAGAGTCGGTTCAACAGAGCCTTTTGATAGGAGGAGGAAACGATCAGCGACTGATGCGCAGCGTGGCCAGCTGGAACGGGCCCAACGCGAGCGTCGCGCCTTCGGCCTTGCCATCACCATTGTCCTTGAGCGCGGTCGGCAGGTCGGCGGCGATGTCATCGCCTTCCAGAACATTCACCTCGCGTACCGTGGCTCCCCGCAGCGCCGTGGAGACGCGCAGGGCAGCTTCGGCATGACCGCCGGCCGCCTCGTAGACGCGTACGACGAGGTCTCCGGAACCGTCATCCGCCAGCTTCACCCAGTCGATGACGGCCATGCCATCGATCACATCAAGACCGACCAGCGGTTCGATGGCGGGCGCATCGTGGATGATCGGGGCATTGAGCTCGAAAGCCGCATCCACGGTGCGTTCGGCGGTGGCGTCGGCCACCACTGACCAGTCATACTCGTGGGCGCCGAGATCGGTACGCGGATCGGGGAAGGTCGGCGCGGAGACCAGCGACAGCCGGAACATGGTGCCGGCCCCTATGCCGCGTCCGGCATCACCGGCGATCGGAGCCGCGTCGGAGCCGTATACCGAGCCGTTGATCACGGCGACGGCATATCCGGCCTCACGCAGGATGGCGAACCTGTTCGTGCTGCTCTCGAACTTGGCTTCGTCTGAGGCGCTGTTCTTGACGATCGGGCGCGTGACCAGACCGTACTGGCAGTCGTACACCGCGCGGTCGGCGCTGACGGCCAGCGGTACGTCGACCTTGAGGAAACGTTCCTTGGCATGCCAGTCGACCGAGGTATGGAAGTCGAGCTGCTTGGCTCCAGGACGCAGCGTGATCGTCGTGTCGATAACGGTATCGCCTTCGGTGACGTGTACGGTGACCACCGCCGCACCATGGTCGTTGGTCACATCGGCGATGGTGCCCTTCAGCCCCTCCGCCATGAGCAGGGATTCGCGTTCGATCTCCCAGGCATCCCAGACGGCAGGCTCGTCTTTCAGCAGTTCGTAACGGCCCAGACGCGTGCCTTCAGGCACCAGTTCTCGATTGCGCGTCTCATCGATCAGCGAGGAGATGGTGCCGTCCGGCTCGATGACTGCCGAGAGCACACCGTTTGCCATGTTGACACAGCCATCGTCGAGCCGTTCCACCAATACCGGCAAGGACTCGTCTTGCGACGCGACCGGACGAACCTGCCAGGATGCGCCATCCGCGCGATATTGGCTGATGCGCGCCTCCGGCAGCAGATCGGTTTCGGGATCGGCGGCCCGTAGCACGGCGCAAATCTGTTCGGCGATCTCACGCAGACGCTGAATGTCGCGGCGATAATCCTCACGGGCTTCGCGATGCACCCAGGCGATGGAGGAGCCGGGAAGCACATCGTGGAACTGGTTCAGCAGCAGCGTCTTCCAGATGCGATCCATCTCTTCGCGTGGATAGACATAGGACGAATCAGCCAAGGTCGCGGCGGCGCCAAGGTATTCGACGGTGCGCAGCAGCGACTCTTCGGTGCGGCAGCCGCGCTTCATGTCCTGTTGGGCGGTCAGCGTGCCGCGATGCAGTTCCAGATACAGTTCGCCCTTGTAGACGGGCATCTCCGGGCCGGCGTTCTCTTCGATCTGCTCGTGGGCCTTGTCGAAGAACTCGTTCGGGGTCTCGATGCTCACACGGGAGACGCCTTCAAGGTCCTCGTAGCGATGCAGATGCTCCATCATGTCGCGCGTGGGACCGCCGCCGCCATCACCGAAACCGAAGAGCAGGATCGAACGGTCGGCAAGGTCCTTGTCCTGGAAGTTCTTTTCGGCATAATCGAGCTCCTGCACCTTGCACCATGCGGCGTAGGTGTCCGCAGGCGGGAAGTGTGTGAAGATGCGCGAGCCGTCGATGCCCTCCCACATGAAGGAATGATGCGGGAACTTGGTGGTGTCGTTCCACGAGATCTTCTGCGTCAGGAACCACTCGTAGCCGGCACGACGGGCGATCTGCGGCCATGCCCCCGTGTAGCCGAAGCTGTCCGGCAGCCAGATGCCCTTGGGCTCCACACCAAGATGCTCCTTGAAGTAACGTCGCCCGTAGCTGATCTGACGGATCAGGGATTCGCCGGCGGGCAGCATGCCGTCGGCCTCCACCCACATGCCGCCCACCGGGATGAAACGACCTTCGGCGATGCGTCGCTTCATGCGCGCGAAGACATCCGGATGGTCCTCCTCGAGCCATGCGTACTGCTGTGCGGAGCTCATCGCGTATTTGAAGTCTGGATCGGCATCCATCAATGCCAGCGCGTTGGAGACGGTACGCGCCACCTTGCGGCGGGTCTCACGAACCGGCCACAGCCAGGCGGAATCGATGTGCGCGTGGCCAATGGCGCTCACGTTCATCGCCGAGGCGTTCGCATGCTTGGCAAGCACTCCGGCGAGCTGCTCGCGAGCCTGCTCGACCGAATCGAGATGCTGCTCGTCGAAGCTGTTGATGGAACGCTGCAGCGCCTTGGCCAGTTGCCAGTAGCGCGGGGATTGCTTGTCCGCGTATTCCATGAGCTGGGACACCACATCCAGATCGACGGAGTAATCCTCGAAACGCCGGTCGAATTCGGTCAGGTCGGCCGATTTGAACACGTATGGCTCATCCGGCTTGCCGGTGGCGTGATCACCCAACTCGGTCTCGATGAATGGCGGCACGCCGAGGAGCAGAGGATTGCATGCGGCCTCAAGATAGACGGTGAAACCACCATCCTCGGCAATGGGCACCTGCGCATTGCCTTGCTCATCCATGAACGGCACCCAGTGGTTGAGCGGGTGCACGGCCTTGATGGCGGTACCGTCCTCCCGGTAGACCAGTCCCTCGATATGACCGCCACAGGAGTGCGGGTACCAGCCGAGGTCAATCATGAGCTCCAGCGGACGGCCCGGCGTATGGCCCATGGGGACCTTTCCGCTCAGACGGAACCATACCGTTCCCCATGTGGTGCCCCATTCGCTGCCGAGTGTGAATGGCTTGAACGGGATCTCGCCACGATGCAGCTTGCCGAAGAACTCCTGAGTCGGCATCGGCTCGCCGGGGATATCGAACGCCTCCACGTCGAGATGGGCGATGACCGGGTGGATATGCGGGTTCACCCGTTGGCGCAACACTCGTTTGCACCGTTCAAGCTGCTGTTCTGGTTTCAGGAACATCTTGCCTCTTCCCTTGTCCTTGCCGCAAGGTGCGGTCACATCATCGTGCTGCCCTCCGGTGGTTGTGGCGGGCATGCGCTTCCGTCGCGCAAACTAAAGCGCTTTAGTAACATAGTTTGCCATGACGCGTCGCAATGTCAAGCCGCTTTCCCGACGCGTGTTGTCGCCCCGGGGAATTCACATAGCTCGCCCGGATAGCTGGTTGCCCACATGTTGCCCACATTTTTTCGGAAAACCAGTGATTTCGGGTGACATCCAGTGAAAACGGAAAAGCCGCTCTCCCCTACTGCCGTAAGGGAGAGCGGCTTGTTTCCGCCGAAGCGGATTGGTGGAGGCGCGGGGAATTGAACCCCGGTCGACCAGACCCGGAACCCCTACTGCCGCTTGGATTACGCGGCCTCCCCCACTGTTTTTGGGCACATTTGGGGCACATTTTCCAGAATCAGGGAATTCATGGCCGCGCCAACCGCATCCAGATCGTCATCGAACAGGTCCGCATACACGTCCAACGTCATCGACGCGGTCGCATGCCCCAACTGCCTTTGCACCGCCTTCACGTTCGCGCCGGACGCGACCATGAGGCTCGCGGCCGTATGCCGCAGATCGTGCACCGTCATGTCCCCGACGATGCCCGCACGCTTGCGCGCCCAGTAGAACCACGACGACGTGGTGTTCGGCCCGTGCGTGCGCCGCACATACCCGCCGTCCGCGCCGGTGAACACCAGGTCCCCGGCGGACTTGCCGGCGCAGGCGTCCCGCAGCGGGCCGTCCAGCATGGCCGGATAGACGACCTGCCGCCATTTCGCCGACTTCGGCGTATCCACCACGATCCGCCCCCTGACTTCGGTGGCGCTCCTGCGGACCCACAGCCGCCGCCGGCCGAAGTCCACGTCCCCGACCTGCAGGCCCGCCAGCTCCCCCCAACGCAGTCCGGTCAGGCCCAGGACGAGCACGATGGTCCTCTTGTCACGTGAAGCGTCCGCCAGACGCATCAGCTCACCGCACGTGAGATACCGGTGCTCCTTGCGTCGTTTCCTCGGCAGCTCGACGTCGTCGCAGGGGTTTGCGGCGACGAGCCGGTCACGCACGGCCTGCCGCACGATCGCGGAAAGGATGCCGTGGGCGCGCAGCACCACGCTTGCGCTGCACCCCTCGGCGGCCAGTCCGGCCACCCACTCCTGGACCTCGGCGCGGGAGATCGTCGCCAGCCCGCGGCCGCCCCACCGCGGTTCAACCCGATGCCGCCACTCACGTTCCAGCGAGTCGATGTAGCTCGCTTTGCAACGGATCCTCTTCGCGGCGATCCACGCCGGCCACAGCGCGGCGACGGTTCGTCTGCCGGCCTGCGGGTCCACATACGAGCCCTCGGCCTTGGCGACGGTCACATGCTCGGCCGACCAGCGTTCCGCATCCAGCTTGCGGCGGAAACCGCGCTTCTTGGTCTGCGCGCCGTCGGGCTTCCTGTAGCGGACCATGTACCGGGTCTCGCCCCTGCTGGTCAGATACTTGGTGATGTTCGCCATGCCGTCACATCCTTTCTGTCCACAGTTCCTGAAGAATCGTAGATACAGGTGATTTGCACAAATGAGGTATTTCGTGTAAGTTTCTTGCTTTACGCTGTTTGAAAGGAGGCGGCCATGACCATGACCGATACCGGCGTGAAGCCCATCCCGGCATATACGCCGCCAGCCGACGGCAAACCCCGCAGCATGGTGGACGCGAAATGGATGAAGCTGACCCGCAGCGCCCGTCATTACATGGAACGTCGGGCGAAGGCCCGGAAGGAACCCTCCGATGGGCCTGAAGCTCGTCGTTGAACGGGAATGCTCCAGAGACCATCAGACGGCGCTCAGACAGTTCCTCTGCTGCGATCCGGGAGGCTCTGAATGGGCGATGGATCCACAGCGGTACATACGTGAACTCAACGTGCGCAAGACCCCGAAGGGTATCATGCGCACGCTTCTTGTCGTATCCGGTGACGTTCCCCTGCATGATGACGTGGTCGGGTTCTGCGAATACGGAGTCGCCGTGGAGACGACCGACGGACATGAGGGCGTCTACCAGATCTCGTACATCGCCACCGCCCTGAAGGTGCGCGGCACCCATCTTGGTGACACGCTGCTCTCCTCGGTGATCGTGCACCTGCGCGACGACGCCTGGCGTTCCCATCGCACGCCGCTC
This sequence comes from Bifidobacterium sp. UTBIF-68, assembly GCF_006408855.1. Taxonomy (NCBI): domain Bacteria; kingdom Bacillati; phylum Actinomycetota; class Actinomycetes; order Bifidobacteriales; family Bifidobacteriaceae; genus Bifidobacterium; species Bifidobacterium sp. UTBIF-68. The sequence goes on from NZ_JFAN01000041.1 coordinate 11,440, forward strand.
GTGCTGACCCAGGTGGATCCACGCAACAGGCCCAGTATGGACCTGTTCGCACGATTCGGATTCGTGGATGAGGGCCCGGATCCCGATGATCCGGAATACCACCTGCTGTCCCTGGAGTTCACCCCGCAGGCTCGCGGCGACTACTTCGGCAGCACACTCGCGTTCTTCTAGCATTTCGGTCAGGCTCCGCACCGTCTCGTAGAGTCTCCGCGCATCTGCCCGTAGCTCATGCGTGCCGACCCCATCAATGCGAAAGCCACGACCAATCACCTTTCTTTCCGTCCTAATCGGGAGCTGAACCTAGATTTGACTTCTGGAGTGTCATGTGCAAGATTCGAATCAGCTCATCTACAGGTTGTAGAAGGAGTCTCCTGGGTCGCTGCGGCGGCCCTTGTTTTATTGAATCGCGTCGCCGCGTTCTTGGGCCTGTGCATACCGTCGTTTCTGCTTCCTCGCGGAGCCGCAATATCTCCTGCTTGCGCCCGAAAAACGGTACATTCCGATCAATGGTCGGAGCTGAATGCCTTCCCATGATTCCTTCTTTCTTCAGCTGACAGCGCTGTCATGCAGCCAGTTCTTGTAGTCTTCGATGACCTGGATGGTCACGTTGAGTTCGCACGCGATAAGGTACGAGTCTGCGCCGTACATTCTTTCGGCCATCGCGTACTCATGCGGGTTGATGAGCCGGAACGCAGTGCACAGTCTTGCGCGTCGTTCGGCCTTCGACCCATAAGGGGTGCAGCCCCGGTCATGATTATGGGCGTGCACGAGCTCATGGCAGAGGGTGCAGCGTTTCTGGAAGTCCAGTAACGTTTCATCGAGGACAATGAGACGCTTAGGCTCGTAGTAGAAGCCGCACAATCCCTGCTGCAGCCGGCATTCCTCCACCCGAATTCCATTATTGGCGGCTTCCTGCAGGAGTTCGTCATAGGTAATGCTTACCGTCCTTCACCCCCTTCCCGTTCGAGATCCTTGTTCGGATCCCGGTTGGCCGCAATCGCGTATTGTTCGGGGTTGGCTGCTATGCGCTCGGCGAGCGCATCTGCATCCTCCTCATGCAAACGAGACGCGGTGCTGTCATCTGCCTCTTCGACCATAGGGATAACCAAACGGTCCGGCGAGATAGCCCATATCTGGCTGATTATCCCAATGTCGTTGAGGTTCCACTCCTTTTCATCGTTGATTCTCGCCCTCACATAGCTCTCGCTTCGCCCCATCTGCCTCGCCAATTCGCGGTTAGACATGCGTCTGATTCCCAGCTGTGCTCGGATATTGGTGCTGACGATTTTGCCAAGAGCGCTGACGTCGATTTTCTTGCTTCCCATACTTTTCATCATAACTGCGTTTGCGCTTAGGCGCGCACAAAAGATATTTCATGCGCCACAAATGATGTGTTTTGCGTTCAATTGACGACACGCCATGCGTCATCTTGACTTGCTATGCGTCCAATTGGGTGCATAATAAGAATCACCAACCGAGGAAAGGACAGGAAATGGAAGCCAAGGAAATCGAGACAGAGGCCAAGGTCACGACCACCATCGAGGGGGCGGTGAGGACCATCGTGGTGGAGTGGCCCGACGGCGAACGGTTCACGCTCGTGCATCACGCGGACGGCACCGATACCGTGAGGTTCGGCCGCGGAGGCCAGGGTGAGGCCCGACGCATCAGCGAACAGGCGGCAACGGCTCTCTCATTCGTCATCTGAAAAACTACAGGCCGGGCCCAAGGGCCCGGCGTCGCAAATTGCAGAACACGAAAGGAACGTCGCTCATGCCGGAGCTCAACTCCATTGTGGCAGACCGATTTAGAGCAGTCTTGGCATATCGGCATATCAGCGTTATCGAATATGCCGAGCTAACGAAGCAAAGCCGAGACGCCGCAAATCGGCGAATCAACGGCAGTATTCCGTTGACACTCTCTGACCTGCATGACTTTTGCGAAGTAACAGGCTATGAGCCTTATGAACTTCTCCAACCTGAGTTTGTGTTGAAGCCTGCGAGCCATGCGATGGGCTCGCAGGCGCTCACCGGCAAGGAGGCGGAGTGATGGGTTACGGCGTTTCGATGGAGCGGCTAGTGCTCACAGCTGACGATCTCATCGACTACCTGGTCTCGGTGCATCCCGAGCTCGCTGACCCACGATATGTGGACCTCGATCTCGAACCGTATGGCAAGGCCGTGAAGGAAAGCTGGGTTGAGTTTCCGCTGATGTTCGACGATCTGGTCGACCGTGCGCGATGCATCGAGGCGCAGTACGCGAAAACCAGTTACATGGTCGAACGTGGCGTCGACTATTGCTGCGTCTCCAGACCGAACCGCGACGGCGACATCGTCAGCAGCATGTGCGCAGTGATTGCGAAGGACGATGGTCCGGCCATCATCCTCGACCCGAACCGTCCAATCGTATACGGTCTGGTCCGCGCCAACCCGGAGCGCCCGCTCCGCGACCTCATTGGCGTCCAAAGCTATCTCGTTCGCGTGTTCTGCCAGCTTGTTGGCCGTCCCGGCTTCACGGTTGGCCGTCTCGGCCAGCTCGTTGGCACGCTGCGCGAGCTTGTTCGCCTTGCGCGTCTGGACGAGGGCGACAAGGCCGGCGACCGTGCCGAACGTTCCACCGACGGCGCCGAGGCCGGTCCAGAACATGTTCCACCAATCCATGAACCGAATACTACCCGCAGGGAGGCGGCGTGATGGACGATTTCATTAGTTGGACCCCCGCCGTCATCAGCGTCACGGCAGCGCTGGTGTCCACGTCGAACGTGCTGCTACTGACAATCACCGGCGAGGGGCTTCTCGATCGTCTGGATGGTCTGTTCGCGGAGCGTCCAGAGTCCGCCAGGCCCATCGACGGGACTTGCCATGTAACCATAATCCCAAACGGGAATGCTCAAAACACCAACGAAGCATCGTCGGATAATGGCCTCGCTTCTCGGGTACGGGATAGCGGGGCTGTTCCGGAATGCTCCCCTCGATCGCATAGGTCAGACTCACGCGCCGACGCAACCGGGTCGGCTGCTTCGTCCAGATCAGGCGGACCGCGATGACGTCGGCATCATTGCTCCTGAAACCGAGCAGCAGCAGTTCGTCAGTGGACTTCACCTGCGCGATTTTGCTGGGGGTGAGGTATTTCGTGTTCGTTCCATCATCGGTTATTTGCAGGAAGTACGCCGTGCAGCCGTTGCCTTCGACCTCCACGTCATACGCGGCGCCGTCCCCGGAATTGTATATCCCGCAGATGAAGTCAGGCTCTTTCTCCCCGCGACAGGCAAGCCAGCCGGCCAGGCCGGGAACGGTCGCCGACAGCGGGATGTCCGGATCCGTCGAGTGCTTCAGCAACGTCCAATCGGCCTGTGGCCGGTTGCGCCATGGCCACCATACGGATACGACCACGCCGGCGAGGGATACGAGCGCGCCGGCCCACGACGCGATAACGGAACCATCCATGACATGGATTCTATCTGGAAGGAGGACGGCGTGATGGACGTGCATGATTACGGGCGTCACTTCAGCGGCTTCGAGCGGCCGACACGACCGCGCAGGCTCCGCGACCGGTACCCGTACCTGACCGGCCTGCTGTGGCTGACAGTGCTCGCCGGCTCGCTCCTGTGGCTGCTCACCCACGACGGCTGCGCGCACCCCCTGGGCAACACCATCGCACTGATCGTTTACGTGGCGGCGGGCTGCAGGCTCCTCCTTCCATGGATGCTGCGCAAGGTCGGACCGTATCTGACCGAATGATTCTTGCCCGCCTGTTGCTGGTTTTCCTCACGGGCGGACGGCGGTAAAGGAGACCGTAAATCCCAAATAACCGAAAAGTTTTCTTGAACACCGGCGGGAGCGTCTGACTGGGTCAGTGGTTCCGTTCCCGCCACCCTGGGGCCGGCAGGCTAGCCCCCGTCGGAGATCACGTTTCATGTGGCGTGGCAAACGACGGGATGCCGTTCGATTCGGCTCGGTCCACGGGGATCCGCGTCAACGCCACCCGCGACGCCCTTCTTTTTCCCTGATTTCTTCGGGAGGTCGGGGGAACGATGGCCGTCGAGGCCCGTCCGACAAATGCGGGCCGGTGACACGGCCAGCGCGGATCCCGCATAACAGAAAAGGCCCCGGCTGCAACCGGGGCCCCAAGGAAAAACAGGATACCAACAAGGGAAAGGATACCACGATGGAGGGTCTCATGACCATCAGAGAGCTAGCGGCGCATTGCCACCGCTCGTATTCGACGGTGGCGAAATGGTCGAGCGGGCATCTGACCAGCCCGTATCCGGAGCCGGTGCGTGGCGTCAACGGGTGTTTCATGGGCTGGCGTCGCGAGGACATCGAACGCACGGACGAGGCCAACAGGTACAGCCGCGCCGACTATCTGCAGGGGAAGGTGAAACGCCAGTGAGTGACATCGAACTCGTACAGAGACTCAGCAAGGCGCTGCAGCCGGAGTTGGCCGGATTACGGGTCACGCCGAGCGAGACCGCGTTGGAGAGCCTGCTCATGCAGGCTTTGCAGGACTCGCGTCTGAATCTTGAGGACATGGGAGGGAAGGACTGATGGTGCGAATGACGGTGGACATGGCCGCGAAATCGTCCGGCATGTTCGATATTCACCGGTTCAAGGGTTCCGGCACCACGAAACGGTCACGCCATGAGGCGTGGCTGCGGTTCCGCCGATTGGGCGTGGGCGGCTCGGACATGAGCACGATCCTCGGCCTCAACCCGTGGATGACGCCCTACGACCTGTGGTTGGAGAAGACCGGACGGCAGGAGCCCGAGGACATCAGCGGCAAGTGGGCCGTCGTCAAGGGCAACGCGCTCGAGGTGGAGCTTCGCCGCCGTTTCCGTAGACTGCACCCGGAATATCAGGTGATAGACGGCACCGACATCAGCCTCACGTCCAGGGCGCATCCCCTGATGCACGCCTCATTGGACGGTTTCATCTACGATCCGGAATCCGATTCGTGGGGCGTGTTGGAGATCAAGACGGCCGGTGCCATGCGCGGCCGCACGGACTGGCATGACGCCGACGGGAACCTTATCGCCCCCGACTATTACATGGCGCAGGTCACGCATTACATGGCGGTCACCGGGTTCACGTGGGGCTTCTTCTACGCGGACCTCGGCGAGGGCGAGCCGGTGGAGGTGCGCTTCGAACGTGACGAGCAGGACGTGCAGGCGGTCATACAGGCGGCCGAGGAGTTCTGGGGGTTCGTGACCGGCGGAAGGATGCCACGGCTCAAGGGCGTGGACGTGGCGAAGGCGTACCCGGAGCCCACGGAGGGCATCCTGGCCGCCGACGACGATCCCGAACTCGCCTCCCTGATGGCCGAATACGAGCAGGCCAGGCAGCGTGCCATGGAGGCGGCGGACGACGTGAAGCTGCTGCAGGACGCGCTGATCGTGCGCATCGGCGACAGCGAGGGAGTCCGATGCCAGGGGTTCGAGGCCACGTACAAGCCGTTCCACCGGAAGGGCTACACGCGGGAGGTCAAGCCCAGCTCGGGCAGGACGTTCAGATTCAAGCAGTTGAAGGAGAAATGATGCGTTGGAAGGCAATAGCGGGTTTCGATTATTACGAAATATCCGACAGTGGCAAAGTCCGCAGCATCCGTCACAAGGTAACTTGCAAAAACGGTTTTGTGAAGACGGTGCCGGAGAAATATCTGCGCCCAGCCCTAGGCCGGAACGGATACCTCGTTGTCAGTCTTTGGCAGGAAGGCAGGCAATCTATGAGATACCTGCACCGGCTTATCGCCGAAGCGTTTATCGAGAATCCCTGGCATCTGCCGGTGATAAACCACAAGAACGGCGATAAGACCGACAATCACGTAACCAATCTTGAATGGACGACCTATAGCGGGAACAACCGGCATGCGTACAGAACAGGCCTTAAGAAAAAGCCCGTGAAGCTCGGTCCTGAAGAAGTCGCCCTCATTCGCTCGTCAAGCGAGACGGAAATCGAACTGAGCAAAAGATTCGGCGTTTGTACGGCAACCATCCGGGCAGTCAAAAACCATCGATTCGCGTACGCCAAGGAGGCACAGTAATGGGACAACTCGCACGATCCATCCAAAATCGCCAGTTGCAAGCAATGCCAAACGACCAGGAACGGAAGCAGCAGTTCATGACGGCCTTGGAGAAGGATTGGCCCCGCATCGTGGCATCCATGCCGAAGCATATGACCCCCGATCGCATATTCCAGATGTACCAAAGCACGCTGAGCCGTGAACCCAAACTACGGGAATGCACTCTCAACAGCGTGCTCTCATGTTTCATGAAATGCGCCCAGCTCGGCCTTGAACTGTCAAACGCAGACGGACTCGGCAAAGCGTATATCATCCCGTTCTTCAACAACAAGAACAATGAGATGGAGGCCACATTCCTCATCGGCTACCGAGGCATGCTCCAATTGGCGCGAAATAGCGGGGAAATCAAGAGCATGCAGGCAAAGGCCGTTTATGATGGCGACGAATTCCATTACCAGTTTGGCCTGCATGAGGATCTGGTGCATATTCCCGCCGAGAAACGACCCAGGAACGCGAAACTCACTCATGTGTACTTCATCGCGCTGTTCAAGGACGGAGGCCATCAGCTTGATGTGATGACCAGAGATGAGGTGGACGCCGTCCGCTCCCGCAGCAAGTCAAAGAACAACGGCCCATGGGTGACGGACTACGAGGCCATGGCCATCAAATCCGTAATCCGCAGGGCGTTCAAGATGCTCCCGAACAGTGCCGATGTGAAGGAGGAAGTACAGCAACACGTAGATGCATACACTCCGGACTACTCAGGTATTCTCCCATCCTCACCGGAAGGCTTGCCCGACTCGGACGCCGACGCCCCCGAAGAGCCTTCGGACATTGACGGCGTGCTCGCGGACGGCGGGACGGAACAGCCCGCCGAGGAGCCGGATCCTGTCGAGGTGAAGCGTCGCGACGTGATCCGCCGTTTCCAGCAGTTGGGCGTCACGTCGGACGCGGAGGCGTGCGGGACGATCTCGAAGGTCCTCGGACGCGAGGTGAAGGAGACCGGCGGACTGCCGGAAGCCGATCTCGATGTGGTGCTCGCCCAGTTGAAGGCCAGCGTCAGGGAGGGCGAGTGAGCCATGGGCGTGAACGTGAGCTTCACCGGCAACGTGGGCCGGGATCCGGAGACCAGGGAGTTCGACAACGGGCGTAGCCTGACCACGTTCAGCGTTGGCGTCTCCCAGGGCTACTACGACCAGCAGAACCAATGGCATGACCAGGGCACCATGTGGATCACCGTGGAATGCTCGCCCACGGCCGCAAGACAGCTCCCCTACGTGCATAAGGGCGTGAAGCTGCTCGTCACCGGCCGCCTGTCCCAACGCTTCTACCAGAAGAAGGACGGGGGCCAGGGCAGTGAATTGCGCGTGTACGCGGACGCGATCGGCTTCCTCCACAGGAAGGACGAGCAGCCGCAGACGGGCGGGTTCACGGGAGCCCAACCACAGCCGCCGGCCTCCGACCCGTGGGCGGCGCCGCAATCGGACACGGAGCCGGAGTTCTGATGCTGCACCTGTACCGCGACGAGGAGCCCGAGGATGTGGAACCCCATTGCCCGATACACGGGTGCAGCCTGTTCCCGACACGTCCCATACCATGCCCGCAGTGCGCGGAGGAAGCCGAGGAGGAGTAGACACATGGGCAATCCGAGCAAAAGTAAGGGCACCAGCATGGAGACCTGGACGGTGCGTTACCTCGCGTGGGCGTTGCAGGACACGCGCATCGACCGCATGCCGTTGAAGGGCCGACTCGACGAGGGCGACATCCGCGGCGTCAGGTTCCGGGGCGAACCCGTATGCGTGGAATGCAAGGACACGAAGGAGCCCCAATACCGGGAGCACTGGAGGCAGACATTGGTGGAGATGGCGAACATGGACACCCCGTACGGGGTGCTCGTCAAACACCGGAAGGGCGTCGGTGTGAAAAGCCTGAAGGGCATGGGCGCCCAGATGGCCGTCATGGACGAGGACACCTTCGAACGGTTCCTCACCGGTCTGACGGGCCTGCATGTCGCCGACCTCGCCGAGCTCACGGAACAGCTGCGCGGGGAGGCCAGGCGCGTGCCACGCAACCCGCATCTCGTCTGGCTCCCGTTGGAACGGTTCGCGCTGATCCTCAACGACGGGCTCCCCCTGGGGCCGGACGCATGAACGGAGCCACGGCGGCGGTCCTCCTGATCGCCGCCACCGTAGTGATCGCATTCCTGGGAAGGAGACGCTGATGGCCGGATACGCGAAACTCAGCAACCAGTACTGGCAGGACAAGGACGTGCTCAAACTGCGCCGCCGCAATCCGGCCGCCGCGCTCCTGCACGTCCTCGCCATCAGCTGGTGCTCCGACCACACGTCGGACGGACGCATCGACGAGGACACGCTCCTGTTCGTGCTCGGCGCCACGGACCAGGATGTGGCCGACCTCCTGGCCTCCGGCATGCTGCTCAAGTGCGACGACGAGGGCTGCTACGTGATACGCGACTACCTCGGATCCGACACCAGAGCCTACATCCCTGATTCAATCCGCTTGGCCGTGTACTCGCGGGACGGGTGGAAATGCCTTCGATGCGGTAGCGCCAAGAATCTGTCGTTGGACCATGTGCATCCGTGGTCCGACGGCGGTGCGGATTCCATCAAGAATTTTCAGACATTGTGCCGCTCCTGCAACTCCTGGAAAGGTGCGCGGGAAATCGACTTCAGAAAAAAGGTGCTGTGATGTCCAGAAACAATATGGAGACGTTTGCGAAGATCAGCACGCGCCTATGGCAGAACGAGAAGGTCCGGACACTCGCGATGGAGCATCCATCCGCGTTCGCCGTATGGACTTTCGCGATCTCGTACTGCGCGGGAGAGCTGAACGACGGCGAGCTGTCACGCTTCCACCTGAAGTGCCTGCTCGGAGCCGCTGATGAGGACATCGACGCCCTCATCGACGCGCACCTGTTGGATGAGCACGAGGACGGAACCTTATGGCTGCATGATTTCGTTGAGGCTCAGGGGCGTTCCCGCGCAGACGTGGAGGCTGCCAAGGAAAGGAAGGCCGAGGCCGGTCGCCAAGGCGGCAAGGCCTCCGGCGAATCGCGCGCCGCGAAGCAACCGGCAAGCAAAACGAAGCAGACGCGAAGCACCAGCGAAGCAGACCCGAAGCAAAACGAAGCAGACCCGAAGCAAAACGAAGAACCCGCGAAGCAACCGGCAAGCAAAACGAAGCCAGATACAGATACAGATACAGATACAGATACAGATAAGAATTCTTCTAACGAAGAATTCTCTCTCCCCCAAACCCCCTCACGGGGGCCCGGCGAGAGCCTCGACGGGGAGTACCCGCTCGCCTTCGAGCAGTTCTGGGCCACGTATCCGCGCAAAGAGGGCAAACGCAAGGCGTTCGAAGCGTGGAAGCGCGCCCGGAGGAAAACCAACAACGCGCTGCTCATCGCCCATGCCAGCCTCTACCAGGCCGACCCGAACCGGGATCCCGGTTACACGCTCACCCCCGCGAACTGGCTCGACGGCGAGCATTGGCTCGACGACCCGCTGCCCGAGAAACGCCGGCCCGGCCAACCCGACCCGCAGGCGGAGAAGGCCGCACGACTGCGGGACGTGGACTGGCTGTGCACGCACGTCGACGACCCCGAAGCGCAGGACGCCGCGCTCGAACTGCCCGAGAAGGCGCAGGCGTTGGCCCGCGCCCGCTACCCGGACGAATGGTACCGGCTCTGGCGTCGCGGCATGAAACGCCGCGAACAGGCGAAACAGGAGGCCACGCCATGAGCGAACCGGAGGCATGGGCACGCCTCTACGCGCTCTTCTGCCGCAGCCTCCCGTTCCGCCGGACGCTCCAACGATACGACCCACCGCTGTTCACACGATTCACGGAAGGAGACATCCCATGGACACTCCCACAGCCCACACCGACGATGATCCGCTGATCGGCCAGGCGTTGCAGGCGCTCGCCGACGCGGGCCTCGGCAGCGAGTCACCGGCGGAGGCATACGTGGCCGGCTGGCTGGATGGCTGGAGGCAGGCGTTCGACCTGGCCATCCGGATCGAACAACGGATCAACAGCGGGGAGGCGACGGCATGACCCGTCCGAACAGCACGCACGCCACACACATCATCAGCCGGAGCACGACACCAAGGCGGGTCGGCGCGAAAAGGGGCGAGGCCCGGCTCACGTCCGCCTACCACAAGCAGCAGCAGCGGACGCATGAGGAGGTCGTGGAGATCATGCTCCGACTGGCCCGCGAAGACCGGGAAAAACAAGCAAAGGAAGAGGAAACCGAATGAGCATCAAAAGCGAGATCGAACTCGGCATCCCCGACGGCACCGATTATCTCGGTTGCATGCGAGTCAACGCCCGTGGCCGGGATTACGGCGTCTGGGTGCAAACGGACAAGGCCACCGCCGTCGTATCGATATCGTGGGACGACATGGAGCAGTTGTGGCGGTGGCTGGGCATGACGCTCGGCCACCGCGTACCGGAGGTGATCTGAATGAATGAGGACGTGGCCGAGTTCATCAGGCTTGCACGCGAGGGGCACGCCCCGATCAGCCGGGAGGAGCGCAAGGCCATCGCCAACCACATTAAGTACCTGCGGATCCGTGCACGCGACCCCGAGTATTACACGCGACGCCGTCGCATGGAACGCAGGAACCGGAAGGGACTGGAATGAGGCGCAGGAATCCGTTCGCGTTCATCCGCGACTGGCTCGAGGCGATGCTGATCCTCCTCGTGTTCGAGCTCGCGAACCTGCTGCACGACCGGAAACCGAGGAGGAGACGATGAACGGCCTGGGCGTGTTCGTGGTCGGCTACATGCTCACTCTGCTCGCGACCGGCGTGTTCATCATCCTGCTCGCCTGCGTCACCGCAGGATTCATGCGGTTCCTCCACCGTGAATTCGACTGGAACCCACTATCACGACGCAGTAGCACACCCGGCCGGACGGCCGGGGAGAAAAAGGGAGGCCCAGAGGGGAGAACCTGGGAGAAAACACCCGTAAACCGTTGGGAGTCCACAGAAAGCAAACGAGAAAGCGTAACCACTTTATAAAACTTCACAGACCATTCCAGGACTGGACGCTAGAGAACTTCGTCGGCCTCCTGTACTTCGTTTTCTGCGCGTTCGCCGTCACCGCGATCATCGGCCTGACCTTCGCGGCAGTCATATCCATGGGCGGGCCCGCGCCCGAGCAGACCGTCACCCATTACGTGGATACGCAGGGTGATGTGAAGCGCCTGTGCCTCGCCTACAAGACCGGCGACCACGTGGACGCGCTCTCCTGCGACCTGATCGACCCGATGACGGGAGACACGGAATGAACGTGAGCGAGAGCATCGACTGGGAGCATACGCCGATCGACATGCTGCATCGGCATCGGTTCATCGCCCGCACGCAGGAGGGGCAGACATTGGATGGCTGGCTCTGCTACGAGTCGAGGTCGCCGCATGGCGGCAGCAGCCTGTTCGACTGGGATCACATGACAGAGGTCATCATCCCACGCCGGTACGGACTCAACGTGCTCCACCCGTTTTTCCGGTCCGTCAACGTCCTCAAGGAGATCAGAGTTGGCCGCCAGTAAGGTGAAGCGCGAGCTCGCGGTCAAATGGCACGAACGCGGCTATGACACCGGGTACATCGCCAGGACGCTCGGTTTGCCGGTGGAGGAGGTGCTGGCCATCATCAGCCCGCCCGGACCATCGACGCCTCCGTCGAGACGGTACGGGCCCGAGTTCATCCAACCACCCGCGTTCCCGGATTGACGTAAATGGCGGGCAAATGAGCGGAAGCGTTGGAAACAGGCCGATTCCGACGCTTCCATGTCGTCGGCGGAGCCATGGAGGCAAATAAAAAGCACGGGTAAGAGAAAAACCTCCCGCCCGGAGGCAAGAGGCTTGAGAGAAGAGCAGGAAATCTCCTCAGACCATCATACCCCGAGCGAGGAAGGGAACGATATTGGACGTCGAACGGTTCAAGGGGCTCAAACACGACCTGCACGCGTTGAAGGTCTCATGGCCGGTGCTGGACCTGCTCGCCAACCGGCAGGCCACGATCGGCATGCCTGCGGGCGGCGGACACTGCACGCGCAGCATCGAGGCGAGCCCGCTGAACATGGGCGCGTTCCAGCTCGCCCATGACATCACTCTGTTCGCCGGCACGCTCGCCCGTCTCATGGGATTGCACACGCACCACGGCATGGGTACGCCAGGCGTCCTGCAGGGCGTCATCATCAACCTGAACCGTCTGGACCGTCTTCCCGAACCCACGACAGACGGATTCGCCGTCGAGGCGCGCGGGCTGGCGGAACGCGCCTCCTACCTGCTGGAGCCGCCCGAGGACACGAAGATGATCGGCTGGTGCCCCGCCTGCTCGCACGAATTGAGGGCAGACAGTCAGGAGCTGGCCGGCGGATACGTGGAATGCCCCAAATGCCACACCACCCACCGCATCAAGGACATCCACCAATTGGACATGCTCCGACTCCGGCTCAGCGGCGTCAAGGGCACGCCAGCCCAACTGTCCAGGCTGCTGGAGCCGTGGGGCATCGTCATCAAGGCGGCGACGATACGCCAATGGGCGAAACGCAGCATCATCCAACCCGTCGGGACGGACGGCACGGCGCCCGTGTTCCTCATCTGGGACGTATGGCAGGCGCACACCAGACTCGCCGGATACGACCGGGCACGACGCAACGGCATGAAACCGTCGCCAAAACGACGAAAAGCGATAGAACGCGATAGGACCTGATGGAAGCAGGTCCGGGGCCGATGCTCGCCGACTTGCCCTCTTGTCTTCCATAAGATACAATAGGCGTCATGGAGATCAAAACCACCGACGAATTCGACGACTGGCTCAAAACCCTCAAAAACAGCAAGGACCGCAACCGGATCGTCGCACGCATCAGACAATGCGCGCTCGCCGGCAGACCCGTCGGCGACATCAACACCGTAGGCGAAGGGGTCTCCGAGCTCCGCTACCACTTCGGCCCCGGATACCGCGTCTACTTCGCGCAGAAGGCGGACGTGCTCATGCTCCTGCTCGCAGGAGGCACCAAACGCGGCCAACAAGCCGACATCGACCACGCGCACCAACTGTTCAGAACACTCAAGGAGGACCACCAATGGTGAACATCAGGGACTGGGACGCCAGTGAATACCTCACCAGCGAACAGGACGCCATCGACTACCTCGACGCCGTCGCCGAGACCGGCGACCCCAAACTCATGCAGGCCGCCATCGGAGACGTCGCCAAGGCCCGCGGCATGGGCCAGATCGCCAAAGAGGCAGGCGTCGGCCGCGAAAGCCTGTACAAGAGCCTCAGCCGTGACGGCAACCCCAGCTTCGCGACCATCCTCAAGGTCGTCCACGCGCTCGGCGGACGCCTCACCGTCCAACCCGCCTGACCGGCCGGGCTTGACAAACCCGCGACTGTCACGCATACTGTTACTAGATTGGTCATTACCATGCAACGGCGATGACCGGTAAACGGCCGTAACCACACGAGTGTGATGCGGCCGTTTCGCATATGGGCGGCTCCCCGATCGGGCGCAACCGGGTCCAAACCGGATGCGAATCATGTCCGCCCGCCAAGGCTTGCGTGCCCGAGAGGACTAAAGGACGACGCTGTGAAGCGTCGTGACCAGCAAACACCGCCACTGGTCCGCGGCTTCGAATACCGCCCAAGCCACCAAACAAGAGAACGGCGCCCGCGATATGTTTCGCGAGCGCCGTATCCGTTTCAGTCGTCGTCGTTCCTGTGCTTGCGTGGGCGTCCTCCGCCGACGCCGCGGCCGGGCCGGTTGGCGTTCCATTCGTCGATGGTCTCGGGGAGCCAGCCGCGCGTGCGGCCGATGGTTGCGTCCGGCGCCGGCAGGCGCAGGCTGAGCAGTGCGCCCTGCGTGATGCCGAGGTGTTCTGCGACCTGCTTGACGCCGAGGTATTCAGTCGTCATCGCTTCGCCTCCATCCGGCGAACAGTCCGGCCAGACCGGCCGCGATGGCGAACCCTGCCGCCCCATAGGGTGCGTCGGTCAGCGCGAGCATGGCGGATATGACAGCGAACAGCATGCTCGCGACTGCCAGTGTCCTGTTCTTGTTCATGGCGTTCCATGGTCCTCGGGTAGGATTGGTGGAGGGTTCCGGCTAATAGGTCTAGCCGGAACCCTGTTTACTTCTTGCGGCGCTTGCCGCGCTTGGGCTTGTCGTCCTTGCGCAGTCCCAGCCAGATCGTCACCGCGATGCCGACCCAGCTGGTGATGAGCGTCAGCCAATCCTTGAGTTCCGTGTTCACCTCCTTTCCTTGATTGACATATCTATCATATCGCAATAATGATAGATATGCAATGCGTGTGCATTGCGACACGCCTATGTTTTCCAACGATTCCGGGAGGCGAAGTCATGCCGCCCACCATCACCCTGCACATCACCGACCAGTCCGGACGCATCCTGCGCAGCATCGACATACCCGCACCCATGCGAGCCGCATACCCAGACGGACCCAGCATGTTCGACCCCAACGCATTCGACCGGCTGCTCGACCGCATCACCGAACACATCCACAAGGAGACGGAACAGTGAGCAGAAGAAACCCACGCCGCGCCAACGGATGGCGACGCGACCAGCTGCGCAGGCGCGTGCTCGCCGCCTACGACACATGCGCCATCTGCGGCAAACCGGTCGACAAGACCCTCCGAACACCGCACCCAATGAGCCCGGAAGTCGACGAGATCATCCCGGTCTCACGAGGCGGCGACCCATTGAGCTTCACGAACTGCCGGCTCGTCCACCGCCACTGCAACCGCCTGAAAAGCAACAAAAGCGACGCATACGCGCGAGCCCAACTCGAACACAAACCAACGCCATCAACCACGTCGCTCCCATTGACGACCAGCGGCGACTGGTAACCCCAGGGGGGAGCCACCCCCACCCGGCCTTTTGAGCCACCTCGGGTGCAGGGCCGTTCTCTCCCCGGTGTTTGCATCCGTGACATGTCACGGCAGATTGGAGGTGTCACAGATGCGTGTCTGCGCGAACTGCGGCGATCCGCTGCCTTCGAACATGCGGTCCACCGCCAAGTACTGCGGGGCCGCGTGCCGGAAGGCCGCGCAGCGAGCCCGTCAGAACAAGACCGACCCATCACGTCCCTCGTCGAAGCCAGAACCGGAACGCGACGCGAAGCCCGCGCCTCTGACCGGCCGTGAGTTTGAGCGGATGATGGACGGCAGCATGGAGGACGAGCTGCGGCACGTGCGAGACCGGTTGAAGGCGTATGTGGATGATCCGGACACGCCGGCGAACGCGATGCCCAACATCGTCGCCAAATATTTGGCCGTGTGTGAGAAGCTGCACAGTCTGTCCGGTGGTGATCCGCTGGCCGGACTGCTCGACGAACAGGAGGTGGGCGAGGATGCCGGAGCGTCGGTTGTCTGAGATCGCCGTGCACCTCGTCCGGCCGTCCGGCATTATCGGCTCGGATTTCACCGTGCTCAACAAGGTCGCCATCAAGGCCGGCATCTCGTATGACCTGTGGCAGCAGGGGCTGCTGTATCTGATGCTCGCGAAACGCGAGGATGGAAAGTACGCGTGCGGGGAGGGCGGCACCGTCGTCTCCAGTTGCCGGCAGATCGGCAAGACGTTCACGATCGGCACGGCGATGTTCCTCCTCGCGATCCTGCGCAAGGGGCTGAAGGTCATCTGGACCGCGCACCACACACGCACGAGTGATGAGACGTTCGCCGACCTGTGCGACATCGCCAGGAACCGGGTGCTCGGCGGCTACGTGGAACGCATACGCCGCGCCAACGGCCAGCAGGAGATCGCGTTCCGCAACGGCAGCCGCATCATGTTCGGCGCGCGTGAGAACGGGTTCGGCCGAGGCCTGCACAGCGTGGACGTGGAGGTGTTCGACGAGGCGCAGATCCTCACCGTGCGCGCCCTGGACAACATGATCCCCATCGTCAACGTCAGCCCGAACCCGCTGGTCGTGTTCCTGGGCAACCCGCCCAAGCCCGGCGACCAGTCCGAGGCGTTCGAGGAGAAACGCCGCAACGCGCTGGGCGGCACCGACGGCATGGTGTACGTGGAACTGTCGGCGGACCGGGACGCCGACCCCGATGACCGCGAGCAGTGGGCGAAAGCCAATCCGAGTTTCCCGAAACGCACCAGCGAGACCGCGATCCAGCGCATGCGCAACCTGCTGTCGGAGGACTCGTTCCGCCGCGAGGCGCTCGGCATCTGGGACGAGACCACGACGCACACCGCCATCGACCCTGAGCAATGGAAACACGCCGCCATCGACGGCCCGTTCTCCCCCACCCAAACAGATCTGGTCGGCTACGCGATCGACATGAGCCCCGACCGGAGCACATTGGCGATCGGCGGCGCGGTCAGACATGCGGACGGTTCGGCGCACGTCGAGCTGCGCGAGTTCGAATCCACGAAATCCAAGGGCACCGCGTGGGCGGTGGACTACATCAGCGAGCACTGGCCGCGCGCCGCCTCGGTGGTGATCGACGGCCAGTCGCCCGCCATGGCGCTCCTGCCCGATCTGAAGGCCCGGCATGTGCGCGTGATCGTCACGAACGCGGGCGACATGGGACGCGCCTGCGGGCGCCTGCTCGATATGCTGCGCGACCGCAAGCTCACCCACCTGCCCGACAGCGAACAGCCCGCGTTGGCGCAGGCCGTCGCGAACGCCACCACCCGCAGCATCGGCCAGTCGGGCGCGTTCGGCTGGAGCAAGACCGGCAGCGACATCGACATCAGCCCACTGGTTGCCGTCACACTCGCCTTGTACGGCACCTACATCACGAAACGCAACCCCAACCGAAGACAGGAGGTGATGGTCTGACATGACCGACCTTTCCATAGCCTCCGGAACCCCATACCTCAACACCGCCGGCTCGCTGATCAGTCGCATCAGGGGCGTGCCGGACGACGACATGCGCACCATCCGCCGCCTGTTGAAGGTCTGGCGCGACCACTACGCGCGCAACCTTCTGCGCAGCGCGTTCTACGACGGCAGGCAACGGTTCAACAACCTCGGCATCAGCATCCCGAACATCGTGGCCGCCAAGGCCGGCGTCGTGGTCGGATGGCCGCAGAAAAGCGTGCGTGCCCTGGCCGACAAAAGCGTGTTCGAGGGATTCGAGACGCCCGACGGCGACCCGAACGGCATCGGGCGCATCGTCATGGACAACGCCTTGACCGACACGATGGGCGAGGCCATCATCAGCTGCTACAAGCATTCCTGCTCGTTCCTGACCATCGACTACGATCCCGACGACCCATCTGGGGAGCGCATCCTCGTCATCCCGCGTTCGGCGGACTGGTCCGCCGCGATCTGGGACAACACGCGCCACCGGATCGCCGCCGCCCTGACCATCACCGACAACGACCAGTACGGGAACATGACCATGTTCAACGCGTGGCTGCCCGGCCGCAACTACGCATGCCGGCGCGACACGGGCGGCTGGAAGGCGGAACGCCAGGACAACCGGCTCGACCGCGTCAGCGTGGTGCCCATCGTCTACGACCGGGGCGACCGGCCGTTCGGCCACAGCCGCATCAACCGCACGCTCATGAACCTGACCGACATGGCCATGCGCACCATGGTGCGCATGGAGGCGTCCGCCGAGTTCTACTCGGTGCCGAAGATCTGGTTCCTCGGACTCAACCGTGACGCGTTCAGCAAAGACACCTGGTCCAGCCTCGTGTCCAGCATCAACGCGGTGTCCCGTGACGAGAATGGGGACATCCCCACGCTCCAGCAGGTCACGCAGGCATCCATGCAGCCACACGGCGACATGTTGGAGACCATCGCCATGCTCGCCAGTGCGGAGACCGGCATCCCCGCCGAACAGCTCGGCATCCGCCTGACCAACCCCACCAGCGCGGAGGCCCTGGCTGCGGCCGAGGACCAGCTGACCCGCATCGCGGACCGGCAGAACCGCGCGTTCGGCATCCAACTGATGAACGCGATGAGCATGGCCGTCCAACTGCGCGACAACACGGCCAATCCACCCGACCTGGCTGGAATACGACCATTGTGGGCGCCGACCCGCGTCGTGTCCGAGGCGGCACGCGCCGACTACTACACGAAGGTCGCCGGAGCCAACCCTACGTGGGCCGACTCCGACGTAGGCCTGAGCAAGCTCGGCCTGAATGCCGACGAACTCAGGAGCTTCCGTGCCTACCAGCAGCGCATGAGGGCCCAAGAGCACATTGATCAGATACGCCAACAGGCAGCCATAAGCAGGCAGGGAGGTTCCGATGTCCAATCCGAACCTGCCTCCACTGTCGGACAGCAGCCGCAAGGAACTGGAAACGGTTCTGGATCGGCTGACCAAGGCGTACCAGTCGAGTCTGGAGATGCTGGCCGATGAGGCGGCGGACGCCATCGAATACGCTTACGGCCGTGCGGACGCCGACCTGACCGGGATCATGCGCGACTACGCGCGCGACGCCAGCCAGCAGGCGGACGACTACTACAACGCCGTCCGCAAGGCCTACGAGAACGCTTACGGCTACACGTTGGAGGACTATGCCACCAGCGGCGTCTACGACCCCGATTTTACGCTCTACCGCATGGTTGGCGGCTTCAACGGCGGCGACTGGAACGGTCTGAACTACACGCAGCTGAAGAACGGCCAATCCCGCGCAGGCCTGACCGTGGACGACCTGTGGCCCAGCTTGAGGAACATGGACGACGCGATGCAATGGGCCGCCGACATGGTGCGCGCCTCCGCACGCTACACCATGGAACGCGACATCGCCGACGACCCCACCGGCCCCCGCTGGGCGCGCGTCACCGGAGGCGCGAAGCCATGCGCGTTCTGCGTCATGCTCGCCGGCCGCGGCTTCGTCTACCACAGCAAGGAAAAAGCCAAATTCGGCGCCAGTTTCCACGACGGGAAATGCCACTGCACCGCCATCCCCGGATGGAAGGACGACGTGCTCACCCCCAGCCAGCAGGAATGCAAGAGCATGTATCAGGCAGGCAAAGCGGCTGCCGGGGAGAACGCGCCACGCAACGCCGAGCTCGCCGCCATGCGCCGCCTCTACGCCGACAAACTCAGTGACGGCGTCACCCCGACACCGGACATCCGATGGAGCCATAATGCAATCAGGCCGACAGAGTCCGAACTCGCTAGGCTGTCCGACTTCACCGTGCGCATGCCATGGGATAGATACACCCCCGAACAGAAACAGAGAGTATTGCGTGGTTGGACCGATGGCACATTCAAAGAAACCAATAATGCGTTATTCGGTAATATCAAGACGACCGATGTGATTGGCAAACGCATCGAAGTTATCGACGAGATCTTGACCGACCACTATACGCACCGGCAATTCACCGTAGACCGCTATATGCGACTGGATGTCTTCGGCATAGATAGCCTGAACGAACTGGCGACGATTCCACTCGGCAAGATTGTCCAACACCATGGGTACATGGCGACTTCCCTCCTCGAGGGAGGCGTCAAAGTCGAGATGGACGGAGCCAGAGTCTCCACACGAATTCTGCTTCCTCCGGGGGTCAACGCCGTGTATCTCGAACCGATCACCAAGAAGAAGGGGCAGGATGAGATACTCCTTCCACGAGGGGGCTATCTGCAATTCGAAGGCTTTGGACGGCAGAAAAATGGCGAACCTATAATTTATGCGAGATTGGTATGATTAAACCATGAACGAACGCTTCGTGACGACACCGGATCAGGTCACCATCGTGACCGATCCCGAGCTCATCGCGCAGATTCACGCCAGAACGGGATTCATACCCCCATCGGCTGAGGAACAGGAGTGGATTTCTCGCGAGGGAAAGAAACGCTGGTCAGTCGGAGATTATGTTTCCTCCGATGAACTTCGTGCCGAATATGCGCGTAAGAAGGATCTCGGCCAGCTTTAGGAAAAGGACTCCCATGCGTCGTGATCTTGATTTGGTGCGTTCGATCCTGAAGACGTGCGCGGATGCTTCCGGTCCGGTGGATGCGCATGCGTTCACGGATGACGCGCACCCATTCGAACTGGTCGCCTATCATGTGCGTATCATGCAGGAGGCCGGACTGGTCGAGGCGTCGCTGCTGCGCGAGGCAGGCGGTTCGGTCGTCCATGCCACGGTCGGCCCGCTCACGTGGGCCGGCAACGATTTCCTTGACGCGGTGCGCTCGGAGTCGATCTGGTCGAAGACCAAGAAGACGATCATGACCACGATCGGCAGCGCATCGTTCGAGATCGTCAAGGCGGTCGCCATCTAAGCCGCCTCCGACGCACTCGGACTCTGACCCTTAAACCTCTTTTTTTCTTGACCACCCGCACGGGTGGTTTTTTTATGCCCGAAACGGGCCCGTATCAACCCATTTAGGAGGAACCATATGGCCGAGGAAGCCAACAACACCACCCCGTCTCAAGAGGCGACGGAGCCGCACGGCGAAGCGCAGACGACGGACTGGGAGGCGAAGTACCGGGAGGCGGTCTCGCATTCTCGCAAGTGGGAGCAGCGCGCGAAGGACAACAGCGCTGCCGCCGCGGAACTGGAGAAGCTCAAGGAATCAAGCCTGAGCGAAGCGGAGAAGACCGCGAAGCGTCTCAAGGAGCTCGAATCCGAGAACGCGGCCATGAAGGCGGAGAGGCAGCATGCCGAGTGGGCGGCGCAGGTGTCGAAGGACACGGGCGTGCCCGCGGACCTGCTGCACGGCGACAGCCTCGAGGCCATGGGCGAGTACGCGAAGAAGCTCGACCAGTGGGCGCATCCCAAGCCCAAAGGCATGCCCAACCAGGGCGGCAAGCCGGATCATCCCGCCAAGGGACAGGAGACCCGCGACTTCGTCAACCGCATCTTCTCCGACTGACCTCCTACCAAGCAACCACATCCCAATTCCATTCCCGAAAGGAAACGAACCATCATGGCAATGACATTGGAGAAACTGCCCCTGCCCAGGGAGCTCGCCACCGCGGTGGTCAACAAGGCCAAGGACACGAGCACCATCGCCGCGCTCAGCCCGTCCAGCCCGATGATCTTCACCGACAAGGACTTCCTCATGTTCAACGGCAAGAGCGAGGCCGAGGTCGTGGCCGAAGGCCAGTCCAAGGGCTCGTACGAGCAGGACACCACCACCGTGAGCGCGAAACGCTTCAAGGTGCAGACCACCACGCGCGTCACCAACGAGCTCCAGTGGGCCGACGAGGACAACCGCACGCAGATCATCGAGGCGATCCAGCTCGACCAGGCCGCCGCCATCGGCCGCGCCCTCGACTACGTGATATACCACGCCGTCAACCCCAAGGACGGCGAACCCCTCACCGGCTACGACGCGCTGACCGCAGGGGCCGTGCAGGTGCCCGCCGGCGACGACGAGATCGCGAACGTGGACGCTCTGGCCGACGCGCTCAACCAGACGTATGACGTCAACGGCGTCGCCCTGTCGCGCACGTGGGCGTCCCGCCTGCGCAAGGTGCGCGTCCCGTCCACCGGCATGCGCTTCTATCCGGAGATTCCGCTCAACCTTCAGGCCGGCAGCCTGGATGGCATCACCGCCGCCACGTCCGGCACGGTCAACGGCACCAAGGCCAAGACGCCGACCGGCGTGCTCGCCCTCATGGGCGACTTCAGCCTGATCAAATGGGGCATGGTGCGCGACATGTTCGCCACGGTCATCCCCTACGGCGACCCGGACCATGCGGGCACCGACCTGCAGAACGTGAACATGGTCGCCTACCGCACTGAGGCCGTGTTCGCGTACGCCGTCCTCGATCCCAAGGGATTCGCGGTCCTCAAGACCCCGGCCGGAGAGGGGGCGTGATGGGCTTCCCCGTGCAGAACCTCATCGTCCAGAAACGCACCGCCAAACACAAGGCCGGCCCCCTGGACGCTCCCGTTGCCCTCTACAACCCGGACGGCACCCCGTTCAAGGCCGGCTCTGATGCGCCGACGACGATCCCGCAGGGGGCGCTCGTCCCCGGCGCGGGCATCGACCTCGTGCGAGACACGGATTCGGGTGTGATCACCGCGAGCGTGAAGGCGAAGGGCATCACGGCGGGCATGCTCGCCGATGGGGTCGCCGTCTCCGGGCCGAAGGGCGACAAGGGCGATCCGGGTACCCCCGGCGCGAAGGGCGCGACCGGGGCTCCCGGCCCTGCGGGCAAGTCCGTGACCAAGCTCGCCCTGACCACGGATGCTGCGGGCAAGGTGACCGGCGGCACCGTCACGTTCAGTGACGACACCACCGCACAGGTCACCGTGACCACGGCCACGGCTCCGGCCGGCGACCAGCCGGCGGACCAGCCGTCCGCCATCGGATAACCGGGAGGAGACGGCATATGGCCGACGACGAGACCAATCCGGAGCCGGTGCCGTTCGCCACCCACGTGGAACTGGAGGCCCGCTGGCACCGGCTCACCGACGCGGAACGTGTGCAGGCGGACGAGCTGCTCAAGGACGCGAGCGAGATCATCCGCAACCACGTGGCCCGCTATCCGGAGACACAGGACCCCGCATGGTGGACGGCTCACCGGCGGGGCCTGCAGCTCGTGGCCTGCCAGATGACGCGCACCGCCATGGAACAGCAGGTCGCCGGCGGGCCCACCGGAGTCACGCAGACGACCGAGACCACGGGCCCGTTCTCCAACTCCTACAGTTGGGCGAGCCCGGACGGCTACCTGCGGTGGAACGACGGTTTCCTGCGCGCCCTCGGCCTGGGAGGGCAGCGCATGTTCAGCATCGACATGACGGACGGGAGCATGAACGCATGACGGGCGAACCACTGGAGACGGTCGAATTCCGTCGAGCCGCGGTCTCGACGGTCCAAGGCAGGCGCGTCGCCGGCGAACCCGTCCCGCTCGGCATCCTGCACGTGCTCGCCGCCCCGGACCATGCGCAACGCTCCACCGACGTGGCCCGCGCGGTGACGCCGGCCGCCTTCGACCTGTACGCGCGCGGCCGTCCGCCGTTCGACGTGCACGCGGGCGATCAGGCCGTCCTGCGCGGCATGACGTTCGCCGTGACGCGGGAGCCGGAACTGTGGGCGCGCGACGGCACCGTCATCGGCGTGCAATACCGGATCGAACGAGAGGAGGACGCATGAGCCGCAACGTGAAGGTCGTGCTCAACCGCAAGAACGTGTCCAGACAGCTCCTGCACAACAGGCAGCTGCTCGACGACGTGCAGGAGCAGGTCGAGGGCATGGCGCAGGTGCACCCGTCCATCAAGGTGTACCGCAACGAGGACGGCGAACGCGGCAACGTGGTCGCCACCATCCCCATGCAGGTCGAACGCAAGCATCGCGGCCTGATGAAGGACATGCTCGGGAAGGTGCGGATATGACGCCCTCCTTTCCGGGCGCGGACCCCTCGGACATGCTGTTCCGGCTGCTCTCCGCCGCATTGCCCGGCGTCGATGTCGGCTGGGACATGCCCTCCGGCGATGGTCCGAAATGCCTGATCATCCTTTCCCCCGGCACCTGCCCCACACCCATCACCCAGCATATGACCGTCAGCCTGTCCTGCTACGCGACCCAGCCGGACGGCTCGTGCGATTGGGTCGCGGCCGCAGGCATGTTCTCCGATGGGGTGCGTGCGCTGCTGTCCCACAGAAAGACCAGGCCGCTCGTGGACGCGGCCATCCAATCCGGGCCGATCCGCCGGCATGACGGACAGCTCGGCATCGACTATGCGTATGGCGAGGTCCTGCTGACCGTCGCCACACGATGAACGTTTCCCACTGAAAGGACATCATCATGGCAAACAATCTGGAAACCAGCCTGCTCGCCGCCGGAGCCACCGGACTCGAGTTCGTGTACAACGGCAACAACAGCGACCTCGTCCGTCTCATCAAGGAGGCGGCGATCTTCAAATACCCGCTCGCCGAGAACCTGACGTTCGGCCCCAACTGGAGGCCCGCGGAAGGCAAGGAGCCTTTGGGCTACTTCAGCGAGGACGGCATCACCATCCATCCCGAGGCCGGGGACTCGAACGACTTCACCGCGCACAACGGCAACACGGTCGTCTCCTGGAATTCGGGCGGCTACTGGACGGTGCAGTTCGCCGGCCTCGAATCGAAGAAGGAGATCGTGGAGACCTACTTCGACGCCACGCTCGACGCCGAGGGAGGCCTGACCGTCAGCGCCGCGGACTGCAACACGTTCGCCCAGTACGTGGTCGCGGGCCTGAGCCAGAACGACGACCTCATCCTCCTGCACTTCCCCAAGGCGAAGGTCGGCGAACGCGACGACATCACGTGGAACGTGAGCAACCTGCAGAACTTCGGCATGACGCTGCGCACCTACAAGGACTCCGCGGCCCACCCGTACTTCATGAAGGCGTACGGCTTCGCCAAGACCGCGTGAGAGGAGACGACATGACCGCCGAATACACGCAGATCACCCCCGAACTCGTCACCGACCAGTCCGATTCGAAGCCGGTGCACATCCAGTACGGCGACGTGAAGCTGGACCTGCCCCGCCTCGACGACTCACGCCATGTGCCGCTCGCGGTGCTCACCGTAGGCATGACCGCGATCAGCCGCGGATGGGACAACCTCGACGAGGACGAGAAGATCGGGCTCCTGTCCGTGCTCCTCGCCTATCTGACGCGCGAATACCCGCGTCTGGAACGCGAGCTCGACCGCAAGAGCGGCGACAAGATCAAGGATGTCGGACGCATCATCGACGCGTGGGCCAAGGCGTCCTCCACCGACCCAAAATCCTGATCCTCCTTCACCTGTGGTGGACGAGGCGCCCGGCGATCCAATGCGACTGGTGCCTCGTCTGGGGCGGCCCGTGGGACCCGGAACTGCTGCCCGCCTACGCGGCGTGGCCCATGTTCCGGGAGATTCTCATGGACCGTTCCAGCCGCAGCTTCGCCGCGTTGGCCGGATGGTCGTTCATCCCCGACCCGGCCGACAAGTACATCCATGCAGCCAGCCAGACCACGAGGATGCGCAGACGTCCGGCTTGGGAGAAGCCCGATCCGCTCACCATGCCATCCGCGCCGGGCGCCCATACGGCGGCCGTCCACGACGAGGCCCTGCGCGACAGGCTCAACGCACGTCTCGGCATCACGTCCGACCAGAGAGGAGCCTGACCCATGGCGAAGGAGCTCGGCACCGGCTACATCATCATCAGCCCCTCCACCAAGGGCTTGGGCAAGGCCATCGAGGGAAGCATCGGCGACGCCACGACAAGCGGCGTGAAGACCGCCGGCTCCACGATCCTGAGCCGTGTCGGCGGCGCGTTCAAGACGGTCGGCAATATCGGCGTGACAGCGGTAGGCGCCGTCACCGGCGCGATCGTCGGACTGGCCGCGAAGGGCGGCTTCGACCGTGCGCTGAACATCGAACGCGCCCAGGCCAAGCTCAAGGCGCTCGGCCATGACACGAAAAGCGTTGACGGCATCATGTCCGACGCGCTCGCAAGCGTCAAGGGCACCGCCTATGGTTTGGGCGACGCGGCCAGCGTCGCCGCAAGCCTGGTCGCCTCCGGCATCAGGCAGGGCGACGAGCTCGCCGGCGTCCTGTCCACCGTGGGCGACGTGGCGCAGGTGTCCGGCCGCAGCTTCACTGACATGGGCCTGATCTTCCAGCAGGTCGCCGCCAAGGGCAAGCTGCAGGGCGACGAGATGCTGCAGCTCATGCAGTCCGGCATCCCCGTCCTCCAATACCTGGCCGACCATTTCGGCATCACAGCCGCCGAAGCGCAGGACATGGTCTCCGACGGCAAGGTCAGCTTCGCGGACTTCGAGGCCGCGATGCGCGAACACCTCGGCGGAGCCGCCCAATCCGCAGGCGAAAGCTTCGACGGAGCGATGGGCAACATCAGGGCGGCCTTGTCCCGTCTGGGCGAGACCATCGCCACACCCGTCATCAACGGGCTGACCAGCATGGCCAACCAGGCCATCCCCATCATCGACGATTTCACCGCCCAGGCGAAACCCGCGTTGGAAGACGTGGGCAAAGCGCTGGGCGACGGCCTGTCCAACGCGATCCCCACCGCGGTGAACCTGCTCGCCCAACTCAAAAGCGCCCTGCAGTGGTACGTGGACAATTCAGCCGCGATCAACACGGCGCTCCTCGCCGTCGCGGGAGGATTCGCAGCGATCAAGGCGTACACGGCCCTGTCCA
Organism: Bifidobacterium sp. UTBIF-68; assembly: GCF_006408855.1. Classification (NCBI taxonomy): domain Bacteria; kingdom Bacillati; phylum Actinomycetota; class Actinomycetes; order Bifidobacteriales; family Bifidobacteriaceae; genus Bifidobacterium; species Bifidobacterium sp. UTBIF-68. Next base: position 37,559 of record NZ_JFAN01000041.1, read on the forward strand.
GCGGGCTCGGCGCGCTCGCCGGCGCCATGGACCTCGTCAAGGCGTCTGCGGACGGTCTGAGCGCCGCGATCATCATCGGTCCGGAACTCGGCGGCACTGTCGCCCGTCTTGGCGAATATGCGCGCAACCTGACTTTGGTGGCCAATGCGCAAAATGCCGCGCGGAGCATGTCCGGCATGCTGTCATCGTTGAAGGGCGCGGCCACCGCACTCGGCGGGGCCCTGTCAGGCACTGTCGGCGTATGGGGTTTGGTCGCGGCCGGCGTGGCCGCCCTTGCCGCGGGCCTCGTGTACTTCTTCACGCAGACCGAGACCGGCAAGGCCGCATGGCAGTCGTTCATGGACTTCCTGCAGCCGTTGTGGGAGTCCGTGCAAGCCGCATGGCAGCAGGCGTTGCCCGTCCTTCAAGGCCTTGTGGACTCGCTCGGACAGGCGTTCACCGGCATGCTGGACGCTGCCGCGCCCGTCCTCCAGAGCCTCGGCGAATGGTTCATGAAGGCGTTGGAACCGATCAAGGCGAACCTGCCCGCGCTCATGGACGCGTTCGGCCAGCTCGGCACGGCGTTGGGTGACGCGTTCACGCAGATCATGCCCGTCGTGCAGGATTCGATCTCGCAGATCATGGACGCTTTCAACCAGCTCGCCCCGGTGTTCGGCCAGCTCGTCGAATCCATCGGCCCGCTCGTCACCACGCTCGTGGATGCTCTCGCACCGATCATCCCGGTTATCGTGGGCGCGTTGGTCATGCTCCTGCTGCCCATCATGCAGATCGTCACCATGATCGCGTCCATGCTCATGCCGGTCATCTCGCAGATCGTCGCCATGATCGCCGCGTTCCTGCCCGTGATCATCCAGATCGTGACCACGCTGATCGGCATGCTCGTCCCCGTCATCACCGCGATCGTGCAGCTCATCACCGCGCTGATCCCGGTCATCACGCAGGTCGTCACCACCATCATCAGCGTCCTCACCCCGGTCATCACCGCGATCATCGGCGCCATCCAAGGCGTCCTGACCGTGTTGACAGGCGTGATCACGTTCCTCACCGGCGTGTTCTCCGGCAACTGGCAGCAGGCATGGGACGGCATCAAACAGGTGTTCTCCGGCATCTGGCAGACCATCAAAAGCGTGTTCACAGGCATATGGGAGGCCATCAAGGCCGCCATCCGCGGAGGGTTGAACATCATCAAATCCCTCTGGGATGCGGCGTGGAACGGCATCAAGACCGCGTTCTCCAGCATCTGGAACGGCATCAAGACCGCCGCCCAGAACGGGGTTGACGGTGTCCTCGGCACCATCAGCGGCATCAAGGACAAGATCACCGGATTCTTCTCCGGCGCCGGCTCATGGCTCGCCAACGCGGGCCGCAGCATCGTCCAGGGTCTCATCGACGGCATCACCGGCATGATCGGCGCCGCCGGCGACGCCATCAGCGGCGTCATGGACAAGATCAGCTCGTTCCTGCCGCACTCGCCGGCGGAGGAGGGCCCGTTCAGCGGACGCGGATGGACGCCGTACTCCGGTCGCGCGCTGGTGTCCGGTCTCGCACAGGGCGTCAGCCGTGGCATGCCGGAGGCCATGTCCGCCATCGACAAGGTGATGACGGCCATGAGCGACCGTATCGACGGCGTATCGTTCAAGACCAGCGTCGTCCCGTCCGCGTTCGCTGCGTGGACGGCGGACGCGCTCAGGACCATGACCGCCCTTGACCTCGCCGGCATGCGCTCCGGTGTATGGCAGCCGGTGCCCGCTTCGAGGACGATCACATACAACATCAGCATCGATGCCCGTCGCGTCCAGTCCGACGCCCGCATTTCCTCTCTCATCGAGGAGCTTGTGGACGCGGCCGGCGTGACGGTGCGGTCGCGCGCATGACATGGGGGCCGGAAACCATTCCGGCCCACTGTCGTCTTCTCTCGTCTTTCGCTTTAGGAGGTTCGCATGGCTGACGGTTACGGCAATGGTATCGGCAACTGGCGGTGTCATGTGGCCGCTTGGGTCACCTCGTACGATGACACGTCAGACGTGATTCATGTGGAGGCCCGCTGGCAGGCATTCAACGGCTGGTATTACTACGGTTGGGTCGCGGCGACCGTGTGGGTCAACGGCCAGCAGGTCAACCATACGGACAACTCCGGTACGAAGAACACGGGCACGAACGGCGAGGTGACGGTGCTGACCGGCGACCTGCGGGTCGCCAAGACCGAAGGCTCCCGCAACATCACCTGCTCCGCGAGCATATACTTCAACGGCACCCATGCCGGCACGTCGAACGCCTCCTGCGGGGTGCCGGTGGGCGGCATCCGCTACCGTGCCCCGCGTCCCCCGAGGAACGTGAACTGGAGCCGTGTGGACGATTCGGCCACGAACCTCACGTGGACCGGCGACTACGACGGCGGGTATCCGCAGCCGTGGAAGCAGGTGATCATCGACCGCATCATCTACACGGATGGTGCGACCACGGGCGTGATCTGGGGCAATGTCGCGACGCTCGGCTGGAGT
>NZ_JFAN01000042.1:0-39961 GCF_006408855.1 Bifidobacterium sp. UTBIF-68
GAAAATCGGCAACCATAAGAACACCCCCTGTTCGCACATACCCCCGCTACTCTGCGGACATCGGCTCCCCGGCCAGGTAATCTGCGCCTAGGCTGAACCCTGAGAGTCCCGGAAGGGGGTATTACCATGCATAAGTCCACGGACTGCTCATTGATACACAACGGCGACTACGACCTCATCGATGTGGAGCATAACGCCACATTCGCCGACGCGGTCAGATTCCGCACCACGATGGTGGAAGGGAGCCTGCAGGCACCGAACATCCAAGGTGAGAACCTCATCATCAACAAAGGCGTAGTGCGATGTTCAGGCAAAATACGTGTCAAACGCATAGCCGGATGCGGGACGCTCGAGGTCAAAGGCGATATCGTCTGTGACAGCATCCAATTGACCGGCAGCCTGGTTTCCGACGGCAACATCTACTGCTCCGGAAATATGGAGATGACCGGCACTCTCAGCAATGCGCATCGCATCACCGCCGATGAGATGCAACTCAGCGGCGTGCTGCATGGCAACGACATCGATGGCCGTTCCTTCACCGTCCGTCCTCTGCACAGCACCATGTTCTCGAGGTTCGGTATGCCGGATTATCAGGCACGCAGCCACGCGGACGCCATCAGTGTCAGCAATGTGGATGCTTCACGGCTGACATGCAGAACGATGACGGTTGACACCGCGACGCTGAGGAACGGCACTTCCGTGGAAAGTGCCGCCTGTTCGACTTCGTTGGGCATAGACCGCACATCAAGCGTGCTGCTGCTGACCGGAGCCTGCCGGAGAACCCATCTCAGGGCTGTCTCCTGACTCCATTCGCGCCATGCGCTATGCCTGCCGACTTATAACGGTCGCGGACCATTGCCTGCAACCGCATACAGCAGGTATTCGGCATTGCCGTGCGTACCTTCGATGGGGCTGTCGGCGGTGGCCCTCACGGCAAGCCTATGGCGATTGGCGCAATCGACGACCGTATCGAGCGCCTGCTTGCGCAATGCCGGGTCTTCGACGATGCCGTTCTTGCCCAGACCGGTGCGGCCGACTTCAAACTGCGGTTTGACCAGAAGCACCACATGGGCATCCGGTGCGGCTATGCGGGCGATCACCGGGATCACATAGGTCAGTGAGATGAACGAGACATCGGATACGATCATCTGGGGACGCCATGGCAGATCATCTGCCTCGACGTCACGAATGTTGACGCCGCTCATCTCCGTAACGCGGGCATCGGCGGATATGCGGGGGTCGAGCTGTCCGTGGCCGACATCAAGCGCCACGACTGCGGCGGCTCCCCCACGCAACAGCACATCGGTGAACCCTCCGGTGGAGGCACCGATGTCCAGGCAACGCAGGCCACGGGGACCAGTAAGTCCTTGGGCCGCAAAGGCCTGGAACGCGCCCAGCAACTTGTACGCGCCACGGGAGACGTAGTCGTCACCTTTGTCTACGGCGAGTTCCTCATGTCCGGCTTTGACCATATACGACGGTTTGGTGACCGTCATGCCATCGACACGTACATGACCGCCCTTGATGAGTCGCTGCGCCTTGGCGCGTGATTCGACCAGCCCGGAAGCCACCAGCATCATGTCAAGACGATCAAGCGGCGTCGCAGGGTCAATGGGCTGCGTGACCATAGCTCATCCTTTCACCGCTTCCGCCAGCGGCAGTCAGCGATCCAGCCGATACGATTCTTTTGCTCCTTTGTTCCGCGGCCGTTACTCGCGGCTGGAGTCAAGTTCGCGCTGCAGTGATTCGAGCACCGAACGGTACACCTCGAGCTTGCGGTCATCGCTCAATCGATCGATGTCGGCAAGCTCGGGATACCGTTGCACAATCGGCGCGTCATCCTTCGTATCCGTACCCTCATCCGTGTCGTTGGACGGCCCGTTCATTGCCCTCGCCTGAACTCGAATGCAGGCACGGTGCTCGGCTCGAGCATCGCGCCCTTGTCCTCGGCTTCCCATGCCGCGCACATGGCCGCACGTAATGCATCCATACTGGTGGTGTCGCTTGCGTGCACGGCACCATTCTCGAACCAGGCGCAGGCGCTGCGGCATTCCCAAGTACCGTCTTCGGCACGAACCGGTTCAGGCTGGATGTTGGCCAGTTCACGCAGGTCCTGCGCAACGAATGTAGGACGCAGGTGGGCCGGAGCGAGCATCAGTTCCGTGGGGTTGGTGACGCCGGTGAGGACCGCCAGGGAATCGTAACCGCCACGGTTGCCGGCTTCGATATCCGTATCGAGACGATCGCCTATGGCGAGCGAGGACTCCTTGGGGACCAGGTCATGACCTTCCGCCGCATTGAGTTCGCGTGCCTCGTCATACATGTATGATTCCGGCTTGCCGGCCGATGCCACGGGCTCCACGCCCGTGGCGGTGACGACCGCGTTGATCATCGAGCCACAACCCGGCGCGATGCCCAGTTCGCGCGGAATGGTCAGATCGCGATTGGTTACAAAATACGCGGCGCCGGCCTCCACGGCGAATGCGGCATCGGCCATCATCTGCCAGGTCATCTGCGGATACCATCCTTGGATGACCGCCTCGGGATGGGCTTCCGGCCCGTCCACGATGGTCAGGCCGTTATGCCGAACCTCCTCACGCAAATGTTCGGCGCCCAATACCTGTACACGCGCCCCCTCCGGCAAGGCCTTCGCCACCATACGGGCCGCGACCACGGACGAGGTGATGACCTGCCACGGTTCCACATCCAGACCGAAGCCCTTGAGCTGGTCGGCCACCACGTGCTGGAATCGCGAAGAGTTGTTGGTGGTGTATTCGATGGTCATGCCGGCCTGTTCTGCGGCACGAATGGAATCGGCGGCATACTCGACCGGATTCTTGCCTCGATATACCACACCGTCCAAGTCAAGCAACGCCAGCTGGTATGCCTGTGCCAAGGGCCGATCGGTGCCTTTGAGGAAGCGTGTCATGGTCAGGCTCACTGCTCCGATTCCTCGGAGACGCTGGTCTCATCGGACGCAGTGTCGGTCTCAGCATCCGCGTCCGTATCGTCCGTGCTATCCGCGGCATCGGACTCATCGGCATCAGCGTTATCGGCGGTGGACTGTTCCTCGGACCCATCGGATTCCTCGGTTGCATCATCGGATTCATCGGATTCATCGGATTCGTCAGAATCGTCGGATTCATCGGAATCATCCGAATCGTCTTCCGAAGCATCGCCGGACTCTTCCGCGTCTTCGTCGTCATCCTCATCGTCGGATGCGTCCTCGGATTCATCATCCTCGGGTTCCGGCTCAGGCGCGAACCGGGCCTCGGACGGATCGATGCCCAGCTGCTCGAGCACCTCGGAATCATCGGTCAGCTCTTCGAGGTCATGGTCGATGACCACATCATCGCTGTCCTCATCGCTGTCCTCATCGGCGTACTGCTCTTCGAGACGATCGAGTAGGCGGTCGAGCTTCTCGGCTTCGCCATTGCGACCGGCCTCTTCTAGGAAGTATTGCTCCGCCTGCACCGCGCGCATACGGTACTCACCGGGAAGTCCCTGGGAGCGGCCGACCGTGTGCACGATCTCGATGGCCTTGTCCCACAGCTTCAGATCGCCGAGCGCACCGGCATACACCAGGAACATCTCCACCTTGGGAGCGCCATGCAGTTGCTTGCCTTCTTCGGATTGCGCGATCTCCACGGCTTTCTTGGGATCGCCGACGCCACGCTCGCAATCAGCGATGAACGGCAGATAATCCTGGAATCCATTCATACGGTAGGCAGTGCGGAACTCGCGCAAGGCGAGCTTGTAGTTGCCCTGACGATAGGCGATAAACGCAAGGGTCTCACGGGCGAAATCGATGCGGGACGCCTGACGGGCCACCCACTTGGCATGCTCGAGTGCCGCCTGCGGATCCTTCTCCTCAAGCGCATACGCCGCAAGAATGTGCAGACCGATGTTCTCTGCATGCTCCTTGGCCAAGCCGCGCAAACGTTCACGCTCGTCCGAGGACAGCATGGACCATTCCATCCCCTTGGGCATGCGCGGCTCATCGGGGCGACGGGCCGTGTACGGATTCTGCGAGGGGAAGCTCATCGTGCCGTCGGAGTTGCGGCGCGGACGGCTCATGTATTCGCTGCGCTTCTGCTCCCGATACTGGGTCTTCTCTTCCGCAGAGAATTCACGACGCTCGCCGTCACGACGGTCATCACGACGGAAACCACCACGGTCGTCACGACTGTCACGATGGAAATCACGACGTTCCTTGTCACCGCGGAAGCCACGGCGATCGTTATCGCGGCGGTCGTCGCGGCGGAAACCACCGTGCTCACCATCGCGGCGGAAGTTACGGCGGTCATTGTCACGATGGAAATCGCGACGATCATTGTCACGATGGAAATCGCGACGGTCATCATTGCTGCGGAAGCCACGGCCCTCGTTGCGTCCGCCGTCACGACGGAAGTCGCGGTTGTCGCGACGCTCGCCATCGCGGCGTTCATCACGATGGAAATCACGACGGTCGTTATCGCGGCGGAAGCCACCGTGCTCACCATCGCGGCGGAAGTTACGGCGGTCGTTGTCACGACGGAATTCGCGGTGTTCGCCGTCACGATGCTGATAGCGCGGGTTCTCCCCCGCCTCGCCTTCATGGGAGCGGAATCCGCCGTCGCGACGCGGACCATCCTTATGGAATCCGCCGTCACGACGGAAGCCGCCTTCCTTGCGGAATCCGCCACGTTCGCCATCCTTGCGGAAACCGCCCTTATGGAAGCCGCCGGACTTGCCGTACGATTTGCGGAAGCCGCCATGACCGTTCTCGCCGTCACCATCCCGACGAGGGGTGTGACCTTCTCCATTGTCGCGATAGCGCGGCTTGAAGCCTTCTCCCTCACGACGCGGCTTGAAGCCTCCCTTGCCGCGTGGCTTGAAACCGTTGCCACCGCGGCTGGATGGACGACGGTCACCATAACCCTTATGTCCGCCGCCGTACGATTTACCGGAACGCTCGTTTCCTTCTGCCATGTGCATGCCTTTCTTCACTGCGAATTACGAATCGTGATGCTCGCCGAACCGTCTGCGATTCCGCATCGTCGGACGGTCCGGCGAACATGAGAACTAACGGTTTTCCACGGCGCCAAGCGCCTTCTTGCCACGACGGATCAGTGCAAAACGTCCTGAGAGGAAATCACCCTCGCCAAGCACCTGCTCCTCATCATCGACACGATTGTTGTTGAGGTAGACGCCACCCGACTTGATGGCGCGACGCGCTTCGGAACCGGACTTGAACAAGCCCGCCGCCTGAGCGGCATCGATGACACGGTCACCGGGATGGGCCACCGGGAAGACATGATTGCCCTGCTCGTCAGTCACCTTGAATCCGTCAAGCACGGATTCAAGCATCGCCTCGTCGATGTCTTCAAGATTGCCGCCACGGCCGAACAACGCGCCTGAGGCATCGATGGCGGCTTGGGTCGCCTCCTCGCCATGGACGAAACTGGTGACTTCCCATGCCAGCGTCTTCTGCGCCTCACGCTTGCCGGGATTGGTCTTGGATTCCTCGACCAGTCGCTCGATCTCTGCCTTGGGCAGGAAGGTGAACGCCTTGAGCAGATTCTCCATCTCCACGTCCGGACGGTTGATCCAGAACTGGTAGAACTTGTACGGGCTGAGCATCGTGGCATCCAGCCATACGGCGTTGCCCTCGGACTTGCCGAACTTCTTGCCTGATGCATCGGTGATGATCGGGCTCGTGAACACGTTGACGTCCACGCCACGCACCTTGTGAATCAGGTCCAAGCCGGAAGTGAGGTTGCCCCACTGGTCGGAACCGCCGAGCTCAAGCGTGCAATGGTATTCATCGAACAGATGCAGGAAATCATTGCCCTGCAACACCTGATAGCTGAATTCGGTGAAGGATATGCCCTCCTCGGAATTCAGGCGACGGGCCACGGTGTCCTTGGCGAGCATGGTGCCGAGGCGGAAGTTCTTGCCGACATCGCGCAGGAAGTCGATGACGGTCATCTGTGCGGTCCAGTCGTAATTGGACACGAAGCGCACCGGATTGGCGCCCTCGGTCTCCAGAATGCCGCCGATCTGACGCTTCAGGCGCTCCGCCCAGCCGGCGACGACATCCTTGGGGTTCAATGTGCGTTCACCGGACTGACGCGGATCGCCGATCAGACCAGTGGCACCACCGACCAAGGCAATCGGATGATGGCCGGCAAGCTGCAGATGCCGCATGTTGATGAGCTGCACGAGATTGCCGATATGCAGCGAGGCAGCCGTGGGGTCGAAGCCGCAATAATAGGTGATGGGCTCGCCGTTCAATGCTTCCGCGAGTCGATCCCTGTCCGTGGACTGGGAAATCAACCCGCGCCATTCCAGTTCCTCAAGCAGGGTGTCGAAACCCGCTTCCTTGAAGTCGGTGACGTGAGCCATAGCCTGATGCTTCTCCCTATCGAATTGTGTGATTGGATGATGCCCTACTTCTATTTCAAGCGTCTATAAGTCTCGCAGGACACACCGACAGTGCCGCGCAGGTCGGGTTTCCATATCGTGCACACACCATATGACGTCTTCCCCCGCGCCTACGAGCATTCACCGCCCGCGCCGGTACAGCCGTTCAAGCGTCTCGCGCAGCTGCTGCAGCGTTTCGTTGTTCCGGGTGGTCTTCAGCCTCGGGAAGGACGCAATCATACGGCGCTGCTGACGGTTGAACACGGAATCGGCGGCATCCTTGATGCGCAGCATAAGCTCCGCCGACATATCCTTGCCGTTCTGCCAAGAGTCGCCGACTTTCTGGCTGACCGCGGATGGCATGCCGCCGAACTTGTCGGATGCGCCGCTGATGACATTGGAGGCTATACCAGCAGCATCCCCCACCACGCCATTGGCCATTTCGGCGGCACCGGAGACAGCGTCCGTAACCATCTCCCGCATGGCATCGCCGTATCTGGACGCAACGACCTTGAACCGTTCAAGGCTCTGTTCGAAGTCGACGATACCGCACACGGTGACAATGGTGTCGATGATGATGAGCACCAGCAGCACAGCGCACATCATATGGATGATTCGCAACGGAACCATCATGGTCATCTGTTCGACGACCGGTTGGATCACGTCGACGATGATCACACCCGCGATGCCGAACACCACGGCTCCCAGCAGACAGATGCGGCCATTGAGGTTGAATCGAAAATGCGAATAATCCCACCATCGCGCATGGAACAGCTGCTCCATCGCCCACGACGTGAAATATTCAAGAATCGAAGCGCCCACCATTGACAGTACAAACAGGACGACTGGATTGCGAACGCCTCCGAGCACAACCACGCCGGCTGCCGCACCTGTACCATAGATCGGACACAACGGACCGTTCAGGAATCCACGATTCACCCATCGGCGTTCCTGACAGGACACCAGAATCGACTCGTACACCCAGCCGGCGAAACTGTAGAACACGAACCACAGAAACAGATATTCAAAGAACAGCAGCATACGGGATACCTATCGCGGGTTTACCTATCGAACCGATTCTTGACGAGAATCATTCTTCACCATGGTGGCGCGCACCTGCGCAGATGGCAGCGACTTCTTATGGAATCGGCCCATTGAGAGCGTTTCACGTGTGGCGGAGATCTTGTCCGCCAGGGTGACCAGATACCCTTCGATATAGCGCGGCGGAATCGGAGTCAATGGGAACATGTGCTTCTCAATGCTGTCCTTCTCGATGGCATTGAGCTTGAAATCCCTGAGCGCATTGACGAGCGCTGCATGACCGTGGGTGAACCCGTGCCAACGATGAGTGCCGTTGTCCCAATCATGCCAGTCGTAGAGGAAATAGTCATGGAGCAGGGCCGCCCGGATAAGCGAACGCAGGTCCACGTGATGCCACAGATGCGCACGGTCGGCCATCCATACCGCCAAACAGGCCACACGAATCGAATGAGCGAACGTGGTGACATTGCCATGCTGATAGCAGCATCGCTCTATGTCCATGTGCCTGTGCCCAATGATTTCGTGGCCATGCATGGCTACCAATTGCTGAATCTGCGTACGGGTGAGCAGATGTGACACGGTGTACGGTCCTCCCCATCGGAAATCAAGGTCTTATGCGATGACCGTGCAAAGCCATCGCATCGGGCCGGCGTGCGTGTCGATGTGCCGTCAGGCGCCGACTTCCGTGGCCGATTGTACGACGGAACCTTGCCCGCTCGCCTTCATACCTCGGGATGAGATGGCCAGGCCGCGCAAGCGAAGTTCATATGGACTTCGCCCGCACGGATGGTCTCACACGAACAGGCTCATATCGCTGGTCTCGCCGGAGCCGAGGAACGTGCTGACGCCGCCCAGTTCCACGCCGTCAATCAGCTCCTCCTTGCGGATGCCCATGATGTCCATGGACATCTGGCAGGCTACCAGCCGCACACCGTGCTCCTTGGCCTGACGCATGAGCTCCTCAAGGGATGCCACATTCTTGGACTTCATGATCCAACGAATCATAGCGGCACCAAGGCCGCCCATGTTCATGCGGCTCAGACCAAGCTTACGGGTGCCGCGCGGCATCATGAAACCAAACATGCGCTCGATGAGGTTCTTGTTCGTGCGCACGCGCTTGGGACGGCGCAGGATGTTGAGTCCCCAGAACGTGAAGAAGATGGTGACCTTGCGTCCCATCGCCGCAGCGCCGTTGGCCATGATGAACACCGCAATGGTCTTGTCCAGATCGCCGCTGAATACCACGAAGGTTTTGTCATGGAGCACGTCGCCGCCGGCGTCGGTGGATGCCGGAGCCGAGCTCGAGTTCGCACCGAAAGACCTCCCTGCAGGCTGTGTCGGGACGGCCGTTTTCTCAAGCTCGACATGGATGATGCCCTCGTCGTCCCGGCGAAGATCGATGAGACGGTTGCCGGTGCGTTCGGCCCATACGGCGATGTCCGAGCAGAAGGCGTCCTCGGTGGCCTCGGCCTTCAGGCGGGTGCCGATCGGCTGGTCGCGCAGGGCATCGGCCACGGCCACGATTGGTCCGGGGCATTTGAGCCCCTTGGCATCCACATGTAACAGCTGCGACGTTGCGGTACCGTTCGATGAGGTGCTGCCACCTTGAGTCTTGGATGAGACAGGCACGGTCAGCGTGACCGGCGCGACGGGCGGCATGACCGGCGCGGAACTGGAAGCGGCCGCAGAGGACGACGAATCAGAGACGGACTGACGCTTGGACTGGCCAACCTCGGACGAGTCGCCTTCGGACCGACCAACCTCGGACGGCCCGGCAGTGGCTTCCCGCAATGCCTCATACCCTCCATCGAGATTGACGGCATCATATCCACGGTCGGCCAAGATCTCGCATACCTGCGCACTCCAGTCTCCCACCCTGCAGAAGACGACCACCGGCTTGGATTTCGGAATGTCGCTCAGCGCATTGCCGATGTGTCCGATGTTCTCGAACGGGATGTTGATCGCTCCGGCAATCGGGTGCACCAGCACTTCATCCGGCTCGCGCAGATCCAGAAGCGTGACCGAGGATGTGTCGAGATGTGCGAATTCGTTCGCGTCGATGTGCCGGTAGTCGTCGGCATCATGATCGTGCTTCAAGGTGATGGTCATGGTTTTCCCTTCCAAAATGGCCTTTTCCGATGGCCGTGCGGACGAGCCTTCGTGGCCGTCCTGTTCGATGGTTCAGATGGTGCGGTTCAGATGGCGCATGCCGGCTGGACGTAGTTGGCCGGATCGAGCGTGGTGATGGTCGGATGGTCGCCGCATACCGGGCAATCCGGCACATGCGAGGGCAGCAGCACACGGCGGATGTTCATCGTCAGTGCATCGACGGTGAGCATGCGGCCCACCAGCGGCTCCCCCACGCCGACGATGAGTTTGGCGGCTTCGGTGGCTTCAAGGCTGCCGACCACGCCGACCACCGCGCCCAGCACACCGGCCTCCTTACAGGTCGGAATCTCACCCGCTGCGGGCATGTCGCGGAAAATGCAACGATAGCAAGGGCCTTCGCCTGGCACGACATCCATCACCTGACCGGCGAATCCGACCACGCCGGCGTGAATGAACGGCTTGCCGGACAGCACACAGGCGTCGTTGATGAGGAATTTCGCCGCGAAATTGTCCGTGGCGTCAATCACCAGATCATATGGGTCAATCAGCGATGCGATGTTGCTGGCGTCAACCAGTTCCTGATGGGTTTCAACCGTTACTTCCGGGTTGAGCTCACGGATGGCGGCTGCCGCCGACTCCACTTTGGGGGTGCCGACTGCGGCAGTGGTGTGGATGATCTGACGCTGGAGATTGCTCAGATCGACCACATCACCGTCCACGAGTCCGAGGCGTCCCACGCCTGCAGCCGCCAGATATAGGGCTGCTGGCGAGCCGAGTCCGCCCGCGCCGATGATGAGCACGCTGGCGGCAAGCAGCCTCTTCTGCCCCTTGACGCCCACACCCTTCAAAATGAGGTGACGAGAGTATCGTTCGAGCTGTTCGTCAGATAATGCCATGTTTTCTCCATAATCCTGACTCCCTCAAGCGAGGAAGCCCACACCTCGCCCCCAAGCGAGAGAAACTGCGACGCCAGGCCCCCGCTCGATTCCCCTCACTTGAGGGAACCGCGACGCCAGGCCCCTCACTCGGCTCCCCTCCTCTGGGGGGAGCCGGACGGACCGAAGGGAGTCATTCCCGATATCAGTGCAGATACCCCGTAGTCGGGCTGGACGGCACGGCCTGTCCTTCGGTCACCTTGCCGAGACCGGACAGGTAGGCTGCACGGCCGGCGTTGATGGCGTTCTTGAACGCCTCGGCCATCAGAGGGATGTTGCCCGCCGAGGCCACTGCGGTGTACGCCATGACGGCGTCCGCGCCCATCTCCATCGCGTCGCACGCCTGACTCGGACGACCGATGCCGGCGTCGATGATCACCGGCACATTGGCGTTGGCAATGATGATCTCGATGAAATCGCGCATACGCAGTCCCATATTGGAGCCGATGAGCGAACCGAGCGGCATGACCGCGGCAGCACCGGCCTCCTCGAGCTGGCGTGCGGCGATGGGGTCCGGGAACATGTACGGCATGACGACGAACCCTTCCTTGGCCAGCATTTCGGTGGCGCGAATGGTTTCGGCGTTGTCCGGCAGCAGGTATTTGGTCTCATGCTCGATTTCGACTTTGACGAAATCGGTGTGGCACACCTCGCGGGCGAGGCGCGCGATGCGCACGGCCTCCTCGGCGTTGCGCGCACCGGAGGTGTTCGGCAGCAATGTGATGCCTTCGGGGATGTAGTCGAGCACACTGTTCTCGGTGGTCTGGGCACGGCGCAATGCCATGGTGACGATCTGCGTGCCGGCGTGCTCGACGGTGGCCTTGATGAGGTTCAGGTCGTAACGGCCGGAGCCCAGAATGAACCGGGACTCGAATTCATGGCCGCCGAGATTGAGCGGTTTGTCTTCGACCGGCAGCATCGGCGCTGCGGTGCCGACCGGATTGACGACCTTGGGCTGCGGCGGCAACGGCGTAGCTTCGACGGATGCTTCGGTGACCGGATTGATATTGCTCATGATGTTCCCTTCATTGGATTGATGATGTTTCCGGCTCTCCCTGTCAGTGGAGGCCAATGGAGCCGACGGGTGAAGCGCGAAGTCAGCCACCCTGCACGAACTGCACGATCTCCATGACGCATTGGTCGTCGAGCATGGTTTCGGCGCGTTTCTCGCGTGGGATAATCTCGCCATTGAGTTCGATGGCCACACGCTCGGCGCGGAATCCATGCGTTTCGAGATAGTCGGCCACACTGACCGGCTGCTCGAGCTTGACCTGCTCTCCGTTGACCTGCATTGCGGTCCCCTTTCCGAATACTAAAAAAGGGTGCACGAAACGAACCGTACCGTAAGTGGTGCGCCCATTCATGAACCCTGTCATGCGACCGCCAGCCTGCTTTCGGCGCATTGGCTACGCCAACAGACAGCCTGTACGGCTTAGTTGTGTTCACGGAAACTGAAGACTGCTGCGGGCAACTTGGCAAACCGCTCAACAACGATTCCTTACGGCGGCATGACCCGCGTCAAGTTCCCCGGTCGAAGCTGGCGCTTCCTCTCAGCCTTTCGGCTCCCGTTCGTTACAGTTGCCCAGTGTAGAGGCCCTCTGTGACATATGAACAAATGAAAAAGCTCCCCTCTCGCGCGAGGGGAGCCGTATGGCACTCAGAACGTGCCGGGCACCTTGTAGGCGGAGCCGTCCGACGTGGAGGCCGGGAAGAGCTTGAGCTCCTCGACCTGCGCCTTGGCATCGGCAATCTGCTCGCGCACTCGACCGTAGGCGGTGCCTCCCTTGCCATTGCGGGAGTCCACAGAACCGTGGCTGGAGAGCACCTGACGCACGCCCGGGGCCTTATCGGCAGGCAGGAATGCGGCGAAGGTGTCGATGAAGTCCTCGTCGGTCAGGTCCCAGAGCTCCTGGCCGCGGCCTTCGGCGATCTTGACGCATGCGCCGGAGAGCTCGTGGGCATGGCGGAACGGCACGCCGTTCTTGACCAGCCATTCGGCGATGTCGGTGGCCAGTGCGAAGCCGGTGGGAGCCTCGGCTTCAAGACGGTCGGCGTCAAAGCGCATGGTGCGAACCATACCGGTGAAGGCGGGCAGCAGCACCTCCAGCGTGTCGACCTGATCGAACACGGCTTCCTTGTCTTCCTGCAGGTCGCGCGCGTATGCGGTCGGCAGGCCCTTCAACGTGGCCAGCAGACCGGTGAGATCGCCGATGAGACGGCCGGACTTGCCGCGGGCCAGCTCGGCGATGTCCGGGTTCTTCTTCTGCGGCATGATGGAGGAGCCTGTGGAATAGGCGTCATCGAGGCGCACGAACGCGAATTCCTGCGTGTTCCAGATGATGATCTCCTCAGAGAGACGGGAGATGTCCACGCCGGTCATGGCGGCGACGAACGCGAATTCGGCCACGAGGTCGCGCGCGGCGGTGCCGTCGATGGAGTTGTCGGTCACGCGGGAGAAGCCGAGCTCGCGGGCTACGGCCTCCGGGTCGAGGCCGAGCGTGTTGCCGGCGAGCGCGCCGGAGCCGTACGGGGAGGCGTTGATGCGCTTGTCCCAGTCGATGAGGCGCTGCACGTCGCGGATGAGAGGCCAGGCGTGGGCCATGAGCTGGTGGGCCAGCAGCACCGGCTGGGCGTGCTGCATGTGGGTGCGTCCGGGCATCACGGTACGGCCGGCCTTTTCGCTCTGTTCGATGAGCGCGTTGACGAGGTCGAGCAGGAGCCCTGCGATCACGCGGGAGTGGCGGCGCAACCACATGCGGATCAGGCAGGCAATCTGATCGTTGCGTGAGCGTCCGGCGCGAAGCTTGCCGCCGAGCTCGTCACCGGCGATGTCGATCAGGCCGCGTTCGAGCGCGGTGGCCTCGTCCTCATCGTCTTCGATGGGTGCGAAGGAGCCGTCGTCCACCCGGCGCTGCAGGGTGTCGAGCGCATCTTCCATGCGCTGAAGCTCGTCAGCGGTCAGAAGTCCGGCGCGGCCGAGCGCGCGGGCGTGGGCTCGCGAGCCGGCGATGTCATCGTCCGCGAGGCGCCAGTCGAACTGGGTGGACTTGGACAGGAGGGCCAGCTCGGGCGAGGGGCCGGAGGTGAAGCGGCCGCCCCACAGGGCGAGGTGTTCGGACTGCTGGTTGGATTCGGTCATGCGTTACTCCTTCGCGTTCCTGCGCGTCATGTGATATCCCGGGGGGGAATGCGCGTGCGTGCACGATGGCGCACTTCACATGCATTCATATGGTTTGCGACTGTCTGTCAGAGTATCAGCGTTGGGCTACATCACGCGGCGTATCGTCCGATTCCTCCTCGCCTTTCGCAATTCGCATCTTTTCAAGCGTTTCATCGACATCGAATCCACCTCCCAACACGAAACGCCTCAGCAGGTTTCGCACTGTCCGATTCGCTTTGGGCTGTGGAATAATCACACCCATCCATACTTCTAGCGTGGATTTCGATAACTTTTTGTCGATGGAGTCATACAAGGCATCAAGCCGTCCGAATTCGTTGATGTTCGCCTCAGTGATGAACTGGCCTATGAACTCCTCTACGAGAGAGCGCCGCACTCCGAAGTAGCCCACGAGCTTGTCTATCTGTCCGTCCTTCTCACGCCGCGCATAACGGGTGATGTAGCCACGCAATGTCATGCCGTCCTCGACGGTCACATCACCACGTTCCACGTCACGCAAGAACAGTTCCGCGAGTCGTTGTTCATCGGCCGAGAGCGTCGCGAACGAGCGGTGCAATTCCGTCGTCACCTTGGTCAATTCAGCGCTTTCTTCGCGCAACGCTTTGAGCCATTTGGTGAAGTTGGCATTCATGTAATCCGTGTCTATCAGCCCGGTATCGATGGCGGTCAGATACCCGTCCAGCTCATACGGAGCTTCGTCGTCATCCTTGCCGTCACCCGGCGCGTTGTCTCCTTCCGACTTGTCACCGAAGAGCTCCTTGTATCGTTGCGCCAGTATCAGATATGTGCGTTGGTCAAGCTCCGGGCGCACGTTCACTGAGTCGCCATTCTCATCCGTGAACTCGAATGATTCTTTGTTCCAGTCGAATCCTTGTACTTTCGCCGCTTCCAGGAATTGATTGAGCTCCACAAATTCCTTGGCGAACTTGCGCTTGGATTCCACCGACTCGGGCAGCTGCCGCAGGTCCGATTGCCCTGAATCGTTGAACGCGCTCAGAATCTCCCGGTAACGCGCATCCATGGAGTCCACATTCTGCGGCAGTTTTTGTACAAGCAGATCGAGTGGACGGTCACCGGAATAAAGCTTGACCGCGCGCGCGATGTTGTCGCGCATGGTATGGGGCTTGCGATAGTAACGAATCATTCCAAAGGGCTTGTCCGGTCCGAACAGACGGTTGGTGCGGCTGAACGCCTGAATAATGCTTTCGTTTTCAATTACCTTATCGAGATACAGCGTGTTCACCCATTTCGAGTCGAAGCCGGTAAATCCGAAGTACAGAGCGTTCGGGAAGGATCGCCGGATGTCCTGCAACATATCGCCAAAGGTGGAGCGATGACATTCATCAACGATGAAGACGATGCGCTTGCTTGCCATATTGTCCAATTCGGCTTGGGTAACGCCGCCTTCGCCAAGCTTGATGTTGCTCATTTTCTGGATTGAGGTGACGATAAGCGTGTCCTTTGGATCCGCGCTGGCAAGACGATGTCGCAGCACGCCGGTGTTCTCGGTGCCCTGCACATCATCCTCATTGTCCGCAAAACTGCGGTATTCCTTCAGTGATTGTGTCCCCAGTTCAATGCGATCCATAAGGAACACGACCTTGTCGGCATTCTTGGAATCGGCGATGAGCTGTGCCGATTTGAAACTGGTCATGGTCTTCCCGGAACCGGTGGTATGCCATACGTATCCACCGGGGCGACCGGGCAAGGCCGGCCGTTGTTCCCAATCGCATTTGCGTACCCGGTCGGAGATGGCATTGGCGGCGATGTACTGGTAGCTGCGAAGCACCTTCAGGCACAAGCCCGGAGTTTCATCACAATCTATAATGGCTATCAGCACAACATTGCATTACGTGCATTGACACGCCAAGGATGCCATATCAAGGAAGGAGCAGCGAACCGTGACGATCACAACGCCGAATGACACCGCATACCTAAGCGCGGAGAATGGATTCACCGTGTTTCAATACGGCAAACTGCGTATACGGTTCCGAGCCCCATACTCCTTAGAACGATACACTGATGTCAAACAGTGGGATAACGGCTATCTCGTGGTAGACGCCCAATACAAGCAAAACACTGTTCCAGAAGAGGAATACATCGATCTGGAGCCGATACTCAACGACTTGTACATCAATGCCAATTCGTTCATGCAACCCATAAAGAAAGTGAAAATCGCTCATGACTGACATCAGGGCAATAGCCGATTCGGCTGGAATGATCATCAATGGCTACGCATTCACTCCTGTCGATAACGGCCATGTAAGAGTATTGAACCTTAACGTTCCCACATCAGCAGCCGTGCTCAATAGCGACGGCAGCCTGCTCGAAACCAGCATGGACGATATGGAGATCGGCATTGTCCAAGAGTACTACCGTGCCAATAAGGAGTTCTTGGATCATGCCTAAATACTTCCAATTCATGGTTGCCGGCTATTACCTCTACTTCACTTCCTTCTGCGTGATTGAATGCATGCATGTCCATGCCAGTGATACCAAATTGACTGAAACCGGCTCAGCGAAGTTCTTTGTCAAACCAAATGGCGATACGACATTAGAACGACAGGGACGACTCACAGCCAAAGAAGTCGGCATCATCCAAAAATTCATCAAAAAGAACTATCGCGAGATGTATCTCAAATGGAAGGAGTACAGCACCGAGGACTTTTACGAGTCATGATTCCACCCTCCCTGTGCTTCTGAGCTTTGAAGCGGCCAGTATTGTCAGCGTTATTGTCAGTGTTACTGACAATAACATCATCAGATGCGTTTATCTGCTCATTTATCTGCTCATCATGCAACTTCCTCACCATTTGTGTTCGCCGGTAGCTACGAGATGATCGATATCCTCGTAGGCATTGCAGATGCTTTCCTGATGGTACATCTCGTACATGTCGTAGATCTCCTGCGTGACGCCGTGCTCGTCCCATTCACGCAGTACATCGGAGGCAGAACGGCCTTGTCGCCGGCATATTGCTCCAGTAGGTAGATGAAGAAGCTCATTTCACGCGTCAACCTCATCCCTCCTCAAATACAGTGAATCCCTAGGATCACCGGTGATCTGTTCTACCTCCCACATGTCGAAGATGCCCGCAGGAGAAAACTCGGTCATCGCCAATTCCGGATCGCGCAGCATGGCGTACGTCTACGAACGAATGAAGGATTCCAGCGCCTTCATAGGAGAAAAACCGTATTTGCTGCATATACGCTGGACAATCTCACGGTCGTAATAAATGAGCAGCTCCCGTTCCAACGTGGTCATTACCGCCTCCCTCACACAATCATCTCGTCAAGCAAGGATTTCTTGATGTTCTGCAGCAATTCATACTTACGCTGTTCCCAAGCGGATGCGAATTGCCATGTATCGGTAACACGACCAGTTCCCTTACCAACGTTGAGCAGACAATGACCCCTTCAAGATATCTCTTGCCTACATCACCGCGACCACCAGCGAACCGATGCAAACCACAATGAGGACCACAGACACGATGATCACCGACGGGCGGGCGAAGTTGACCGTCCATCCGACGCCGAAACGCTTGGGCACCATGACGGCAGGATCGTCATGATTGACGTAGAACACGCCTGCCACCCAATGTCGGTCGTCATCATATGGCATCGGCTCATCACCATCGGTTGCAGCATCCTCGCCGCCACGGCCCATAGTCACCGAACGGCGCTCCGCATATTCATGGGATCCGTTCTGCCCGTAATACAGGCCTATCACCAGTGCGCCCAACAGGGCCACCACGGCGATGAACATGGCGAATACGCCAAACGTCCCCAGCGTGATCACCCCTATGTTGGACAGCTGTATGCCCAGACCGACGCCACCGGCAGTCAGCAGTCCGATGACCAGCATGTAGATGCTCCACACGCGGGAGAACACGCCATAGGCATACCCTGTGGTGGCAGGATGGTCCGGGTCGATGGGATGCTTGGCATAGATAATCGCAGCGTGACCGGCCGTCATGACCACAGCCAGCAGCACCTGCACGATCACCGGATACCAAATCAGCATCGGGCCCTTGTCCACCCAGCCATCGATCTGCCCGGCAGCATTCGCATGCATCGCCACCCGTTCCGGCATATGGTCATAGCCAAGCACACCAACCGCTATCGTGACGGCAATCGCCACGACATGCAAGAGCTCCCACGCAAGACCCAACGGCTGTGGATTGTCCCGCTCCCCCACCAACACGGCATGACGCTCGCCGGTCGCGGTCCAGCCGCGCTCCTTCTTGAGCTCGAGCGTAAGACGCCGATACCTCTGCTGCGCGATAAACCCCATTGCCGCAATCACCAGCGAACTGATGAACAACGCCCAGAGCGCACCGGCCATGCCGAAATTACGCCAAATCATCGCATCGATAAGCAGGGCAATAATGCCACAACTCACTATATTGCACGCGTACATCGCTTTATATCCACGAATGCGTCTGTCCGTATGGGCGGACAACGGCACACTGACTCCGAACACCGCATGCCGGTCGGCGATCCATGGCACCATCGAAACACTGGCGGTCATCAATACCAGCAACAGAAAGAACAGCCCCAGCATGATGTTCGTCGCCACAGTCATCGTATTGATGTTATCCATCACAACACTCCTTTCAACTGTTGCATTTCCGATATGCGCGCCCGCACTGACGCTCTGCGGCATCAAGGAACCCCGCCGCGGCTCCGCCACGGGCCTTATAGGCCAAAGCCAGACGATACAAGTCATCGTTCATCTGCTTGTCTTGCATTTCAGCCATCAGGTTCACCTCGCCTGAGCCATCACGCCGATCGGCGACAAGCGCGCCCGACCCGCGTCGCATCACGATGTAGCCCTCATCCCTCAGCAATGCATAGGCCTTGTTCACCGTGTGCAGGTTGATACCCAGATCTACAGCCAGCGAACGGACCGAAGGCAGCTGGTCGCCCAGGACAAGTTCATCGTTGGCTATTGCAGCGATGATTTGGCGATGCAGTTGCTCATAGATCGGTACGTCGCTTCGCTGGTCGACCTCGATAATCACAGCCTCTCCTTTCCCACACCAATCATACTATTTGTTCTATATCTTCTATAACAGTTTTGCGTATTTCTGTCATATCACGCGCCCCGGAGGCTATTTTTACCGAGAATCTGCATCAGAAATTCGCTGGCGAATTCAACTACCCCTCATTCCCGCTTCGCGGGCGCTCCCCTGACAAGGGGAGCCAACGATATAATCAACGAACTTCGCACGCGACACACTTGAACTCGCTTACGAGGAAAGGCCACACGCGCATAACAAAAACTCCCCTCATTGCTGAGGGGAGTTCAATATGGCGTTGCGGCATGCAGATTGCCGCATCGACTTGGAATCGGATTGAGTCGGAACCTACTCCACGGTGTTGGACGGCACCTCGATGCCGTTGCCGAACTTGACGTCGCGGGCTGCGGCCACGCGGGACGGCAGACCGTAGATGTCGATGAAGCCGTTGGAGGACTTCTGGTCGAACGTGTCGCCGGAATCGTAGGTGGCGAGCTTGTAGTCGTACAGCGAGGAGTCGGAGCGACGGCCGGTGACGACTGCGCGACCACCGTGCAGGATCATGCGGATCTCGCCGGAGACGTACTTCTGGGTGTCTTCGATGAAGGCGTTGAGCGACTGGGTGGCCGGGGAGAACCACTGCGCATCGTAGACCAACTCGCCCCAGCGCTTGTCGATGTCACGCTTGATGCGGTGCTGCTCGCGCTCGAGGCAGCAGTTCTCGAGCTCCTGATGCGCGGTGATGAGGGCCACAGCACCCGGAGCCTCGTACAGCTCACGGGACTTGATGCCGACGAGACGATCCTCGATGAGATCGATACGGCCGATGCCCTGGGCGCCGGCGCGACGGTTCATCTCCTCGATGGCCTGCAGCGGGGTGACGTCGCGGCCGTCGATCTTGACCGGGATTCCCTGCTTGAACTCGATGACCACCTCATCCTCGACAGGCGGGAAGGCCGGGTCGTCGGTGTAGGAGTAGCAGTCCTTGGTCGGACCGTTCCACGGATCCTCGAGGAAGCCGGTCTCGATGGCGCGGCCCCACACGTTCTGATCGATGGAGTACGGGGACTTCTCGGTCTGGGTGATAGGCAGCTTGTGTTCCTTGGCGAACGCGATCTCCACGTCACGGGTGAGGGAGAGGTCGCGAATCGGGCTGATGGCCTTCAGCGTGGGGTCGATGGAGGCGATGGACACCTCGAAGCGGACCTGGTCGTTGCCCTTGCCGGTGCAGCCGTGGGAGATGGTGTCAGCACCGAACTGGTGGGCGGCGCGCACGAGGTGCTTGGAGATCAGCGGACGGGAGATGGCGGAGACCAGCGGGTAGACGCCCTCATACATGGCGTTGGCCTTCAGGGCTTTCATGCAGTACTCATTGGCGAACTCGTCACGGGCGTCCACCACATAGGACTCCACGGCACCGCAGGCAAGCGCGCGCTGCTTGATGGTCTCAAGGCTTTCACCGCCCTGACCGACGTCGAGGGACACGGCAACGACATCCTTGCCGGTACGTTCCTTCAGATACGAGATGGCGACGGAGGTGTCGAGACCACCGGAATAAGCCAGAACAATGCGCTTGTTGTCTGCCATTGCTTCCCTTTCCTAAACGATAAAAAAACAAACTGAATGCAATTATATACAGAGGTATGCATATTTATGCACGGCGTGTTGGGCGAAAGACAATCCCAGCACGCAAAAAGCCTTTTACGAGGACGTCATTTCGACGCAAGGGCGAGCAGCCAGTCGGCTCTATCGCCTGCAGTGGCGTCATCGGAACAGATGATCATCACCGTATCGTCTCCGGCTATGGTGCCCAGCACCCCATCGATCGGCTGCTTGTCGATCACCGACGCCACGTATTGGGCGGCACCGGAAGGCGTGTGCACCACGATGAGGTTGCGGGCGGCGGCCACCGAGGTGACCAGACCGCTCAGCACACGGGACATCTGCGCCTCCGTGCGCTCCCCCATCGCATCCCCGTCCGGCGCGGCGGCACCGCGTTCGACCGCGTATGCCACCGTACCGTCCTTCAACCGGGTCTTCACCGCATGCATCTCATCCAAATCGCGGCTCAGCGTAGCCTGCGTCACCGCGATGCCCTCAGCGATCAGTATTTTGGAAAGCTGCGATTGCGAGGTGACGATATGCGTGGCCAACGCCTGCTCAATGGCACTGAGCCTGGCTGCCCGGGTGGCCGGCCGCTGCAGCGACGGAGAGGAGTCGCTCATGCCAGCAGGCTTTCGTCCCCGCGGGCCTTGCCGGCCAGCCATGTCATCAGCGCTTTCTGCGCATGCAGACGGTTCTCCGCTTCATCCCAAACCACGGATCGCGGCCCGTCAATCACCTCAGCGGTGACCTCCTTGCCACGATATGCAGGCAGGCAATGCTGGAAGAGCGCATCCGGCTTGGCGAGCGCCATCAATTCGGCGTTGACCTGATAGTCCCAGAACGGCTTGGAACGAATGGCGTATTCGGCTTCCTCACCCATCGAGACCCACGTGTCGGTGAACACGCAGTCGGCATCCTTCACAGCTTCACGGGCATCGGTGGTGACCAGTATGGAACCACCGTTCTCGGCTGCGATGCGTTCGGCGTCGGCGACGATATCCGGACGGGGCAGATACCCCTGCGGACCGGCGACGCGCACGTTCATGCCCGCCACAGCGCCACCGAGCAGATAAGAGTTGGACATGTTGTTGGCCGCATCGCCCACGTAGGCGATGGTCTGGTTCTTCAGATTGTCGACGCCACCGCGGTGCTCGGCGATGGTCTGGAAGTCGGCGAGGATCTGGCACGGGTGGAAGTCATCGGTCAGCGCGTTGATGACGGGATGGGTGGAGTACTTGGCCATTTCCTCCACGCGGTCCTGGCCGAAGGTGCGCCATACCACGCCGTACGCCATGCGGTCGAGCACGCGTGCGGTATCGGCGACTGGTTCGCCGCGGCCGAGCTGCGAACCGGACTTGTCGATGACGAGCGGGTATCCGCCAAGCTCCGCCACGCCGATGGAGAAGCTGGAACGGGTTCGGGTGGATGGCTTGTCGAACAATACGGCGACAGCCTGGGGGCCTGCGAACGGCTGCTTGTAGAAACGGTCGTGATGGAACTTGATGGCGAGTTCAAGCACCTGCTTCTGCTCGTCATGGTCGAGATCGTCATCACGCAGCATGTGTCGTAATTCTGGGGTCATGGTGTTGCTCCTTTACGGTTCGGCAATCAGTCGTTGGGCAGATCAACGGGCACGGTCTTGAGTACGGCGAGGGCTTCGTCAACGTCCTGTTCGGTGACGATCAGCGGCGGGGCGAACCGCAGCGCGTCAGGTGCCACTGCGTTGACGATCAGCCCGTGCTCGAGGCAGTAGTTCATCACCGCGTGCGCGCACGGGTGCTTGAGTTCCACGGCGTCCAGAAGCCCCGCTCCCCGCACGGACACGTACAGCGGATTACCGGTGGCCATGATGCCTTCGCGCAGCTGCTTGCCGCGCGCTTCGGCATTGGCAACCAGATCATCCTCCTCAATGACTCCGAGTGTGGCGAGGCCCGCCGCGGCGCCCAGAGGATTGCCGGCGAATGTGGAGCCATGCGAACCCGGCGTGAACAACGCGGCGAGTTCGGCGCCGAATGCGATCATGCCGCCCATCGGGAAACCGCCCGCCACACCCTTGGCGAAGGTGACCATATCCGGAACCACGCCGCCGGCCAGATCCTCGCGCTGGAAGGCGAACCATGCGCCGGTGCGGCCGATGCCGGTCTGCACTTCGTCGATGATAAGCAGCGCGTGATTGATGTCGCACATCTCGCGCACGAATCGCACATAGTCGGCACCCAGCGGCTTGACGCCGGCCTCGCCCTGGATGAGCTCCAGGATCACTGCGGCGACCGGACCCTTGCCGTAATGGCCGATACCGGTCTGCGCGAAGGCGTCGTGCAGGGCGTATTTGTCACCTGGGCGCACGAACTCGATATTCGGCACCAACGGGTCATACTGCTTTCGGATACCGGGCTTCCACGTCGCGGAAAGAGCGCCCATGGTACGGCCGTGGAATCCCTGGGTCATGGCGATGATGCGTGCCGGCTTGCCCCCCACTGAGGGCAGGGCGCCCGGCAACGTGCGGCCGTACAGTTTGGCGAGCTTCAATGCGGCCTCGTTGCCCTCGGCACCGGAATTGCCGAAGTACACCTTGGAGCCTTCCGGAGCGCCCGCGAGCTTCACCAGCTTGGCGGCAAGTTCGATCTGCGGCTCGGAGGCGAAATAGTTGCTGATATGGGCTACCTTCGCGGCCTGTTCGGATACGGCCTTCACCCACTTGGGGTGTGCATAGCCGAGGGAATTGACCGCGATGCCCCCGAGGAAGTCCAGATATTCGTTGCCATCCACATCCCACAGGTGTGCACCTTGGCCATGGTCCATGACACGCAGCGGCGTACCGAACACGTTCATATGCACTCGGGAGTATTCACCCAGCCATTTGCTGTCTTCGTCCCCCAGTGTTTCCTTATGCTCGATTGGCTGTTCAGTAGACATAAGAGCTCCTCATTTCCAGTCCGTCCTCGGGCACGACCATGGTGCCTATACCAGCGGAGGTGAATATCTCGTTCAGGATCGAATGCGGTTTGCGACCGTCGATGATGTGGGCCTGTGGCACGCCGCCGTCGATGGCGCGCACGCACGCCTCCATTTTCGGGCGCATGCCGGACTCAAGATCGGGCAGCATGTCCCTCAGGTTCTCCACGCCGATGCGTCCGATCAACGAGTTCCGGTCCGGCCAATCGGCGTACAGGCCGTCGACGTCGGTCAGGATCACCAGCTTGTGGGCGCCTACCGCCGCAGCCAGCGCCGCGGCGGCGGAATCGGCGTTGACATTGAGCACTTCGGTGGCGTCCTCCTCGTTCGGCGCGACCGAGGAGACGACCGGGATCCGGCCTGCCGCCACAAGATCCTCAACGGCGGAGGCATCCACGGATACCACGTCGCCGACCAGACCTATGTCGGTGGGTTGACCGTCGATCACCGGCTTGCGCTGCGTCGCGGAGAACAAGCCCCCATCCTCACCGGACAAGCCAACCGCCAGCGGCCCGTGCGCATTGATCAGGCCAACCAGTTCACGGGAGACCTTGCCGGTCAGCACCATACGCACCACATCCATGGCCTCGGGAGTGGTGACTCTCAGTCCACCCTTGAACTCGGATTTGATGCCCAACGCCTTCAGCATCTGGGAGATCTGCGGGCCACCACCATGGACCACGATCGGATGGATGCCGACCTGGCGCAGGAACACCATGTCTTCGGCGAAGCACTGCTTGAGATGCTCGTCCACCATGGCATTGCCGCCATATTTGACCACGATGCGCTGGCCGGCGAACTCCTCCAGCCACGGCAGAGCCTCGATGAGCACTTCCGCCTTCTGATCGGCGCGCAGATCCGTATGCACGTCGAAGTGGAACCCTGGTCCCTTTACTTCACTAGCCATAAATCTACTGTTTTCCCCTCATATGTATTCAACCGAGTAAGGGTTTGATGCCGGTGCTCGTTGTCCGACCGTAAGGACTTGGCCTGAGCGGCCCGGAGCGTGTCGGACAACGAACACCGGTTCAACCCTCGCACGACCATTGCTCAGCTTTCGTAATCGGCATTGATATGGACATACTCATGGGTGAGGTCGTCGGTCCAGACCGTGGCGCATGCATCCGAACCGGTGTTCAGATCGATATCGATGTGCACCTCCCGCGGGGTCATATCGACCTCGCTGCGGTCGCGTCCGGCTCCGCCGTTCTCGCAGATGCGCACGCCGTTCACGTCCACGGTCACCTTGTCGGCATCATACGGCGCCACATCCTCGGGCACGGTACCCAGCGAGCTGACGATTCGGCCCCAATTCGGGTCGTTGCCGGAGATCGCGCATTTGAGCAGGTTCGAGGCGGCCACGGCACGGCCGCAGGCCAACGCCGCTTCCTCGCTGGTGGCGCCGGTGACGGTGATACGGATGTCATGGGACGCGCCCTCGCCATCGCCGATGATCTGTCGCGCGAGGCTGGCGCATGCCTGACGGACCAGATCGTTGAACTCGTCCTTGTCCGGCTCCACGCCGGAGGCACCGGATGCGAGCAGCAGCACCGTGTCATTGGTGGACATGCAGCCGTCCACGTCGATGCGGTTGAAGGAGTGTTCGGCGGCCACCGTCAGCGCCGCCTGCAACTGTCCGGCGGAGACCACGGCGTCCGTGGTGATGACGCACAGCATCGTCGCCAGCTGGGGCGCGATCATGCCGGATCCCTTGACCATGCCACCGATCTTCCATCCGGTAGTGCCGGTCAGTTCGACCGTCTTGGGCTTGGTATCGGTGGTCATGATGGCATGGGAGGCGTCCGCACCGGCATCCGCAGTGTCCGCCAACGCGGCGTAGGCTTTCTCGGCGCCATCCAGCACGTGGTCAAGTGGCAGGAGTTCGCCGATCAGGCCTGTGGAACACACCGCCACCCGATCGGACTCGACGCCGACCAATGAGGCCACCTTCTCCGCAGTGGCCTTTGACTGGGCGTATCCGGCCTCCCCGGTGCATGCATTGGCACCGCCGGAATTGAGGATCACGGCTTTGACGTGACCGTCCGCGACGATGCCGCGGCTCCACTGCACGGGAGCGGCGCAGAATCGGTTCGAAGTGAACACGCCCGCTGCGGCATCCAACGGTCCATTGTTGACCACGAGGGCCAGGTCCTTCTTGCCGGCGACTGCGGAAATGCCGGCCTGAACGCCAGCGGCTGAGAATCCTTGGGCAAAGGTAACGCTCACGGTGCTACTCCAATCTTGGTCAGACCTGCGTCTTCAGGCAGGCCCAGTGCGATGTTCAATGATTGCACGGCCTGTCCGGCTGTGCCACGGTTCAGGTTGTCGATGGCCGCAAATGCGTACAGACGTTGGGACCTGCGATCCACGACCACCTGCAGGTGCGCGGCGTTGGATCCGATGATGTTGCCGGTTGCCGGCAGCATGCCTTCCGGCAACAGCACCATGAAGTCCTGCCCCTCATATGCCTTGGACCATACGGCTCGTATGTCCGCGTCGCTCATGGCGAGGGCCTTGGCGTTCATGCGGGCGGAGACGGTGGCGAGAATGCCACGTGACATCGGCGCCAGAATGGGTGTGAATCCAAGCGTGAATTCACTGGCCGCCGCAGCACTCGCTCCGGAGGCATGGGCGAAGTTCTGCAGAATCTCCGGGATATGACGATGCGTTCCCCCCACCGAATACGGCAAGGCGGACTGCAACGCCTCGGAAGCGAGCAGATTCGTGCGTTTCAGGTTCTTGCCGGCACCGGAATAGCCTACGACCAGATCGGCCACGATATCCTTGGAATCCACGAGCCCCTCGGCGATGGCCGGCTGCAATGCCAGCGTCGTGGCGGTGACGTTGCAGCCCGGTCCGGCGATGCGCTTGGCACCGGGCAGGGCCTCGCGCTGCCGGGTGTACGCACCGTCCGGGTTCTTGCCGGTGATAAGCTCGGGCATGCCGTATGTCCAATGCTCATAGAAATCGCCACCATAGAACTCATCCCAAGCGGACCTCTTCTCAAGGCGATGGTCGGCACCAAGATCGACGACCACCGCATCGGGGTCGAGCTGCGCCGCGAGCTTGCCCGATGCGCCATGCGGCAGCGCGAGGATGATCACATCGTGGCCGTTCAGCACCTCCGGCGTGGTGTCTTCCACCGTCAGATCGGCAAGCTGGGGAATATGCGGCATATGTTTCGCCATGGAATCCCCCACGGACGAATGGCCGGCCACGCATGTGACCTCGAAGTCGGGGTGGGCCGCAAGAATGCGCAGCGCCTCACCTCCGGCATATCCCGTGGCACCAGCCACGGCCACTGAATATTTCGGCATACTCATCTCTTTTCCATTGAAGCAACAGAGACGAGTATACATGATTATGCAAACTTATGCATAGTTATGCAATGGTGTGTTGGACGGCATCATCGGGGCGTCATAACATGGACGACCACGACAATCGGATGTCTGCTGATTCCGGCCTCAACAGGCAATGGCGAATCAGGCGGAGATGGAATCGCCGGATGATCCCGAGCCGCCGACAAACTGCTGCAGGGCATCCTGATACAGAGTCATCGGATCATAGCCGTTGAACGTCATCCACAGCACCGCCAACGTGTACAGCACGTTGAGCACCACTGCAGCCACGGCCAGGCCAAAACCCTTCATGTGGAAGGTGCGGGTGCGCCACATGGCCACGATGCCCATCAGCGCAGAAAGCACCGGTACCGGGAAGAAGAGCGCCAACACGAATGAGATGATCGCATACGAATCCCAATGCCCATACAACGGGTTCTGATTGGGGTCGTTCAGATCGACACCGTTATAGTATCGGGGCTGATGAGGCTGTGCACCCTGGTTCGCGGGCCCGCCGAATTGATTGCCATATTGATTGCCTGCATTGTAGGGCTGCCCTTGAACGCCCGGGTAGCCACCCAGATAATACCCTTGCGCATTCTGGGACTGTGCAGCTCCGGCATTCTGTGTGCCGTCGGCCTGCTGCTGGTTGGGGTCGGGATCGGGAGCACCATAGATATACGGGTTGTAGTTGGGCCCGTACTGGCCAGACATCGCACCGTATTCAGGCTTCTTGTACTGCCCGTATTGCGGTGATTGCTGTTCCGGCTGGTTCATGGTGCTCCTTTGATTCGACTTGCTGGAGGTGGTCTGCGGTTCAGGCCACCAGTGGGTCAGGCGCGCAATTGCGCACCGATTTGCGCCGCTTCGGCCACGATGGCCTGACGGATGGCATCGCTGTCTTCTGCGGATAGCGTCTTGCTCGGGGAGCGGAAGACGACGGCATAGGCCAGGGACTTCTTGCCTTCGCCCACCTGCTCGCCGGTGAAGACGTCGAACAGCTCGATTGATTCGAGGTTGGCGCCTGCGGCCTTGCGAATAACATCCTCGAGCTGTGCGGCACTCACCGTGTCATCCACGGTGAAGGCCAGATCCTGCTTGACCGGCGGGAACGTGGAGATCGGCTTGGCTTGAACCGGCTTGCCCGTCAGCGTGGAGAACAGGTCGGTGAGGTTCAGTTCGAAGGCCGCGGAGTGCTCGGGGAAACCGAGCGCCTCGTTGACGCGCGGATGCAGCTCGCCCACCCAGCCGACGAAGACTTCGCCGGCCTTGACGCGGGCGGCACGACCCGGATGCCATTGTGCAGGCACATCGTCCGCCTTGGGCTGGTCGAAAGCGATCACAGCGCCAATACGACCAGCAATGCGGCGCACAGCCTCGACGGCGTCGGACCAATCCACCGGACGTTTGTCACCGAGCCAGCCGGAATCCTCGGCCAGGCCGGTCAGGATGCCGGCCACATGGTCGGGCTGATCCGGCAGACCGGCGTCGAGCGCGGCAAGTTGCTCATCCGTCGGACGCACGCCGCCCGGCAACGCCGGAATGGCGGGGGCGTCTGGGTTCCACAGATAGACATGGCCGAGTTCATACAGGGATACGTTCTCGATGCCACGGCGTATGTTGCGCTGAACCGTGGTGGCCAGGGTCGGCAAGATGTCGCGGCGCAGATACGGACGGTCACCATACAGCGGGTTGGCGATCTCCACGCTGACCTTCTTGGTCTGTTCGGCGTCGTAGCGGAAAGCCTTGTAATCCTCGTCGCCCACGAATGGGTAGCTCAGCGCCTCCACCATGCCGTATTCGGCCAGTTCGTCGGCGATGCGACGGCGACGCAGCTGGTTCGGGGTCAGCCCGACCAATCCCTCGACCGGAGCAGGCGGCACAGTGACGGGAATCTGGTCATAGCCGACCAGACGGGCGATCTCCTCGACCAGATCGCACGGCGCATTCAGGTCAGGACGCCATGTCGGCGGGGTCACGGAGAATTCGCCGTTGCCGCCACCGGCCACAGTGCACCCGATGTCGGTGAGAATATCGGAGACACGATTGATGTCCACGTCGAGTCCTGCAACGCGCGCCACCTCGGAGGCCTTGAAATGAATGACCTTGGGGCGAACCGTGTTATTCACGTCATTCGGGTGTTCGCTGGGCTCACCGTTGCCGTACTTGGCGAGCAGCTCGGACGCCATCTGGGCCGCTGCGGGCTGCAGAGCGGTGTCCACGCCGCGCTCGAATCGACGGGACGCCTCGGAGGGGATCTTGTGGCGGCGCGCGGACCGGGCGATCGTCACCTGGTCGAAGTGCGCGGCCTCCAGCAGGATGTTCTTGGTATCGGCGGTCACTTCACCATACAGACCACCCATCACACCGGCAAGGCCGAGGATGCGGGAGCCACGGGCGCCATTCGGCGAATCGGTGATCAGCAGGTCCTCGACGCTCAGCTCATGCTCTTTGCCGTCAAGCGTGGTGAGCTTCTCGCCCGCATTCGCGCGACGGACCACGATCGGGCCTTCGAGCTTATCCAGATCGTAGGCATGCATCGGCTGTCCGAGATCCAACATCACGTAATTGGTCACGTCCACAGCCAGAGACAGGGAGCGCATGCCCGCACGGGTCAGACGGCGACGCATCCAGTTCGGGGTCTTGGCGGTCGGATCGAAGTTCCGCACCACGCGCGCATAATACCGGTCGCAGCCGGGGACGCCATGAATCGGATTGTTGTCCTCAATCTCGATATCCATGTCAAGCTGTGTGCCGGGTGCGTAGTCGGCCGGTTCCGGAGCCTTCTCGTTCAGCGCCACCGCCGGATCGGTGTACGGCTCGCCCGTGGAGTGATGGTATTCGCGGGCCACACCACGATAGGACAGCGTGTATCCGCGATCGGGCGTGATGTTGATCTCCAGCAACGGCTGATCGAGATGCAGCAGATGCATCGCGTCCTGACCGGGCTGCAACGCCTCGTATTCGGCTTCGGTGAAGCCATACTCGTGCAGCAGGATGATGCCGTTGTGGTTGTCCCCGAGACCGAGCTCACGCTCGGAAGCGCACATGCCGTTGGAGATGTGGCCATAGGTCTTGCGCGGCTCGATCTTGAAATCACCGGGCAGCACGGCACCGGGCAGCGTGACGACGACCTTCTCGCCAGCTCTCATATTGGGAGCGCCGCAGATGATGCCACGTGGCACCTTGTTGCCGTTCTCGTCGGTCTCGTTCCATTCATCGCCGCAGTCCACATGGCACCAGTTGATGATCTTGCCGTTCTTCTGCGGTTCCGGAGTGGCGTCGACCACATAGCCGACCACGATGGGACCGGTCACCTGCGAAGCGTGGATCTCCTCTTCCTCAAGACCCACTTTGACCAGATCCTTGGCGAGCTGCTCGTAGGTCAGTCCTTCGGGAACCTCGACATGGTCCTTGAGCCAATCAATGTCGATCATAGGCATGGCTGAATCACTCCCCCATCACAAACTGTTCGGCGAAACGCACGTCACCTTCGACCAGGTCGTGCATATCGTTGATGTCGCTGCGCAGCAGCAGCGTGCGCTCCATGCCCACGCCGAAGGCGAAGCCGGTGTAGACCTCGGGATCGATGCCGGCGGACTTCAATACGTTCGGGTTCACCATGCCGCAGCCGCCCCATTCGAGCCAGCCGGGGCCGCCCTTCTTATCCGGGAACCACAGGTCGAGTTCGGCGCTGGGTTCGGTGAACGGGAAGTAGCTCGGGCGCAGGCGGGTCTTGGCTTCCGGACCGAACATGGCCACGGCGAGCTTGTCCAGCACACCCTTGAGATCGGCCATGGTCAGGTGCTTGTCCACGGCAAGCGCCTCGCACTGGTGGAACACCGGGGTGTGCGTGGCGTCCAGCTCGTCGGTGCGGAACACACGTCCCGGGCTGGCGATGTACAGCGGCACGCCGCGGGTGAGCAGGGCACGAACCTGATCGGAGGAGGTCTGCGTGCGCACCACCATATTGGAGCCGACGAAGCCGGCGGCGTCCTTGGCCTGGTTGCCCTTGACGTAGAAGGTGTCCTGCATCTGACGGGCCGGATGGTCCGGGCCGAAGTTCAGGGAGTCGAAGTTGTACCATTCGGCTTCAATCTCCGGACCGGAGGAGATCTGCCAGCCCATGGAGATGAAGAAGTCCTCGACATCCTCCATCAGCTTGGCCAGCGGGTGACGCGCGCCAAGCGGCTTGCGGTCCACGGGGAGGGTCATATCCACGGTCTCGGCTGCGAGCGCCGCCTTCTCAGCTGCTTCCTTGAGCTCGATCTCCTTCGGCCCGTAGGCACGGCCGAAGTCGGCGCGCAGCTTGCTCATCAGCTTGCCGGCGTCCTTCTTCTGATCCACAGGCAATGAACCGATGGCCTTGCTGGCCTGGGTCATTGCGGACTCGGCTCCTGCGTACTTCGTCTTGATGGCTTTCAACTCCTCCAAATCGGAGGCGTTCTGGATTTTCTCGATGCCCTCGGCGACCGCAGCGGTCACCTGGTCGGCGTCGAACACCACTTGTTCTGCCACGAGAACCCTTTCGTTCGATGATTCCTCAACGCGGTTTTCTGTTGTTTGCAGCGTTTTCCAAACTCACATTGTTTCAATATGACCCGACATAGCCAAGCTCATCAGCATGACTGCGGCTGAGGTGCCGAGGTTCAGCGACTCGGCCTTGCCATACAACGGAATGGACACAATCCGATCGCATTTTCCAAGGATTTCCGGCTCCAATCCACGCGCCTCGTTGCCGAACAGCACGGCTTTGGCCTCGTCTGCCGACGCCGGGTCGGCGAGCACCTGGGGCAGGCTTTCCGGCCTGCGGTCCTCGGTGCCATACACATCCGCGGCCCACACGTCCATATCGTGGTCTTTCGCCCAGCCGAAGAACTCGTCGGTGCCCATGTGCAGCACGGGCAGATGGAACAGGGAGCCGACGGTGGAGCGGATGACCTTGGGGTTCAACGGGTCCACGCAATCGTCCACGAAGACCACAGCGTCGCAGCCGGCGGCGTCGGCAGCGCGAATCACCGTGCCGGCGTTGCCCGGGTCACGCACCTGCCAGAACGCGGCGATATGAGGCTTCCTGCCCAGCTTGAGATCCTCGGTGTCGCATTGCATCGCGCGCGCGTTGCCCACAGCGAGAATGCCCTGCGCATCCTTGCTGATATGACGGATGACGTCGCCGCTGCAATAGTGCACATAGATTGTGGAATCCTGCGACTTGTCCACGATCTTTTCCAACGTGGACGAGATGATGCGCGGATGTTCCAGCGCCTGAGAGACCTCTACGTACAGATCCTGCACCACGTCCGGCCTCCAGGTGACGGCTTCGCGCACCGCCTGCGGGCCTTCGATGAGGAAGCGTCCGGAGCGTTCGCGGCCTTTGTCGCGTACGAGGTCGGCGATGCGGCGCACTCGGTCGGATTTCGGATTGTCGAGAATCTGGGCATTGATAGGCATGGATTCCAGCCTACCGTCACGCCTACCGCAGAGCCCCTCGCGTAGTCACAATTCCTCTTGTTCTTCGATCTTGTTCCATCGTCTGCCATAGAGCGTCCGCTCATCGGCATTCAGGAAGACCACTGTACGATGAGCTTCGGCCGTTGTGCCTGCAGTTCCGCGGATGTCTACTGCATCTTCGTTTTCAATGTTTCTGTCTTGTCCCAGGAGTCGATCTGCGCCTGTAGTCGTTGGACGGTGCCATTGAGTTCTCCCGCCTTGTTCCACTCCTCTGAACTCAACGTTCCGGTCTGTCCCATATCGGCAATCGTTAAGTTCTCGTTCAGCCATCTTCAGCTGCGCTTGCGCATTCTTCCGATCCCGTTTGCTTCTCAATGATATGTAATCGGAAAGCCCCATACTTGCCGCTCTACGCATCACCTCGTATCGATTCCGCGCATCCAAGGCTGTCGCTTCCAGTTCCTTGATGGGTTGGAAGACGCTGAACATCTTCTCAAGCGTTTTCACGGCGTGGGCATCCGGCGCTTGAGCCGAGACGTTCAATGGTTTCGCATAGTCGATCTCATGCGACGTACTTACACGGGCAAAAGGTGCTGCCGCTTCCCTCCACGTCAAGTCCGGATCCCCCAAGCCGGCCTCATCCTTGAGCATATGACAAAAGTCCTCAATAGCCAGTGAACCAGAAAACACCGAATACGAGTCATCGGCATATTCCTTTATCCCACATTCGGCAAGATTATCCACGATTCTCTGTTTGACTGGAATCGCCGCGGTATCAATCTGATATGCTTTTTACCAGACAAGCGATGTGCTACTTGCCTAATAAATAATGGATACACTGCCTACTAAGGCGATGGAGTATCGGAGGCATCAATGGCTCGTCTTATGAAATCGGCACGTGGGATACTCGCTCTGGTAGTCTCATTCTCCGTAGCGCTAGTTTAGGGACTCGTGCCGATGACATCAGCAGATGCGGCAGAGATTGCAATCAGCGAAATGCCAAAAGAGTCCATACCTGCGGCATTCGGAGGAGAGCTTCACGGCGAAAATACCTCGACCGTCGAAGTGGATGGGCAAGGTACGTTGACCGCAACAATCAACTACGACACAGGAATCGTTACGGTCAAGGATCTCAATGGTGCCGTTCGCACTGAATCCCTAGCTGCGGTAGTCGCCAATGCGGCAAATGAGCTTGAGAAAATTCCTGCGGAACAACGTCAGGAACTTGTGAACAGTGCACAGTCGAGAATTACGACGCATGATGTATGCCCGTATCTTGTCGCCGCCATAGGAGCTGGTCATGACGCAGCATGGCAAGCCGCATTGAGTCTTGTCGGGGCGAATCCCGCCATCGCTGTGTTGGTGGGATTTGGTTTTGCATTCTTCTGGACGTGGGTTTCAAGTCACTGCTGAACAGGTTCTTTATTCATCTGCGGAGGTAAATCATGAAGTTAGTTAATCTCCTGCCTTTCCTAGGGGGACTCATCGCCTACTTGTCTGTGTGGTGTAAATGGCGGCATCCACATGACAAGGACCATAAACGCTGATCGGCGGCAAGGACCCCGTAGTGCAGGCAGCCGGCCTCATGAATATGAAGGACGGGAAAATCTTGTCTTTCGACGATCAGAGCGGCCATAAATGACTCCCAGGAACCACGCGAAGATTCAATCACACGAGGCTCTAAAGAGCAGGAGAACCGATGATCTCGCGCGAACCCCATCAGGAAGCATTCGATCTCCCCGGGCTACGCGACGTTTCAGTAGATGGTCACAAGTAGGTGTTCACAACCAGCCAACGGCTGAGCAGACACCGACGCAACGACCTGCGCGCCGCAACACAACCATCGACGACGGCATGAATCCGGAGCTCGTCGCAGGTGAAACATGTCGTTGAAGGCGTCGCCTGAGGCGGTTCCCGTCGGCTCCTGCGGCCCGTTGCAGGCGGAACAGGCACTTTTACGAGGCGGAATGCAGGTGAAACAGTGCTTTGAAAACAGGTCGCAGGTGTTTTGTGTACTTGTACGGAGATTTCCGGGCTCTACAAGTACACAAATCACCTGCAACGGATTCTACGAGTACACAAAATACCTGCAACGCACTCCAATAGCTCACGAAATACCAATGCGTCCTATGGGTTGTTCGAAATCCATCGGAGATCCAAGGGGCGAGTCCATTACCCGGGGAATACGCTAGAAGACGGTTCTGCGCTTCATCGAGCCCCATAATCATGATGTGCGAAAGACCACGAGGTCACGAAATCACCGGCTAGCTCCATGAATCATGGCTGTGCGTCCCACGACTTGCGGATCACAGTCGCGTCGGCAATGCTCACACGCCTTGGAAGGCGAAATGCCAGTAGCCGGCATGCACGGCGACACCGAGCGCGACGAGCGGAATCAACAGACAGATCACGCAGAACACGGCGTCGATTGGGTTGAGGCGCGAGACGCGGGCCGCCGAACGGGGACCTGTGCCGCCGAATCCGCGCGCCTCCATTGCGGTGGCGAGTTTCGTCGCACGGCGAATCGACAATACGAGCAGGCCGAACGCCTGCGAGAACGCGCGGCGTATGGCGTTGCCGTCGCCAAGACCACGCGAGCGCCGCGACAGACCGAGCGCACGCCAATCGTCCTGAAGCAGTGTGAACATGCGCATGCCGGCCAGACCGCCGTAGACGAAGCGCGGGGAGAAATGCAGGATCTGCACGAGGCCGTCGGCCAGATCGGTCGGGTCAAGGCCGAGCGCAAGCACCACGCCGGGGACGGCGATGGCCAGCACGCGCAGAAATGTGGCGCACGCGAGGTATACGGATCCCTCGGACACTACGATCCAGCCGGCGGACCACAGGATCGCACCGGAGGTGCGACCGTAGAGCAGCACCGAGATGAATCCGCCGGCCGCAGCGATCCACACGGGCCATGTACTGCGGCAGACGCGCAGCGGGTTCACGCCTCCAATCCACAGCAGTATGACCTCGAGTCCCAGCGCCACGGATGCGGACACCACGTCGAGGCTCACGAACATGGGGATGCACAGCAGCAGCGCGCCGATGATGCGCGCCACCGGGTTCACTTTCGCGATGAACCATGATGGCGAGGCGGGCTTCGCCGGTTCATTCCGCGCGGATGGCGGCGTGACGGTCACCATGTCATTCTTGGGCGTGCCGACCGTCCGATCAGCGAGAACAACATCAGCCGCCGCGCCAACACCTGTGCCAGCTCTTGTCTCATCCGCCACGGCCAACGCTATCGTCCTGTCCGTCCCAGTCATTTTCAGTTCACTCCCCCGCGAATCCGAACATGATGCGTCGCGCGTGCAACGCTTCGACGAGCGCCTCATCGTGCGTGACGACGATGACGGCGGAACCTCGGTCGCGCACGCCGGCGATGAGGTCGACCATCTCCGTCCATGTGGTGAAGTCCTGTCCGAACGTCGGCTCGTCCATGACGAGGATCTTCGGCGCGCTTGCAAGCATCGATGCAACGGACAGCCGCCTCTTCTCGCCGCCGGACAGCGTGTACGGGTTGGCTTTGGCGAAACGGCTCAGGTTCATGCGTTCGAGCATCTCGTCGGCGATGGCGTACGCCTTGGCATCGTCCGCGCCCATCGATTTGGGGCCGATGGCGACCTCGTCGCGTACGAGCGGCGCCGCGAACTGGTGTTCCGGCTCCTGGAAGACCATGCCGATGCGTCCGAGCAGTTCACGGCTTTTCCAACGGTTCGGCTCATCGCCTCGAGCCCCGTCGGCGATGTCCGCGCGAACACGGACGTGCCCGCTCAGCGGTTCGAGCAGGCCGGCAAGCGTCAATGCGAGCGTGGATTTGCCGGCACCATTCGGACCCATGAGGGCCGTCACCTCGCCTGATTGGAAAGCGAGGTCGATATGCTCGCCCAGTGCCGTTCCGCGACCGAAGCTCAGGTCTTCGGTAATGAGCGCCGGCCTGTCGCCCGAGGAGGCGTTGTCCTTCGGCTTACGGTCGGGAATCGCCCGCCCCGGCACCCATGCGCCACCGCCGGCGAGCAGATCGCCGTATCGGCCGAACACCTCATCCGGACTGCCGTCGGCGATGATGCCGCCTACAGGCGAGTCCGGATCCGGGTGTCCGATGACGATGACGCGGTCGATCAGATCCATCCACACGTCGATATGGTGTTCGACGACGACCAAAGTCTGTCCGGTGCGTGCGAGCACGTCACGCACCGCATCATGCACTTCGACCACGCCATCGGGATCGAGGTTCGCTGTCGGCTCGTCGAGCAGCAGCAGTCCGGGCTGCATGGCGAGCACGCCGGCTAGCGCGAGGCGCTGCCGCTGCCCGCCGGACAGGTGGCGCGTGGAACGGTCGAGGTCGATGTCCTTCAAACCGACCAGATTGAGCGATTCGCGAACACGCCGCCAGATCTCATCGCGTGGGATGTTCAGGTTCTCGCAGCCGAAGGCCGCGTCATCACCCACGCGCTCGAGAATGATCTGCGAATCCGGGTCCTGCAGCACGAGGCCGGCTTTGCCGCGGGCAATGCCGGCCTCGATGCCGTCGATGGTCAGGGAGCCTTCCTGCTCACCTTCGTCGGATCCGCCGAGTACGCCGGCCAATCCGGCCATAAGCGTGCTTTTGCCCGCCCCTGAGGCGCCGAGGAGCAGCACATGCTCGCCGGGCTGGATGTCGAAGTCAAGCCCGCGCAGGGCAAAGTCCTTTCGTGTGGCGTGACGCCATCCCCACTGCTTTGCCTCGAGATGGGCGGGCGTGATGCGCATCAGACGCGCGCCTCGGCACGGCCGGAGGCGAAGCGGTCAAGCACGCCGGTAGCGGCGATGGCCTTGTGCAGCGCCCACATGAGCGCGCCGGCGAGCACGATGCCGGAGATGATGGAGCCGACCAGGTACCAGGTCACGCGCATCGCGTTCCAACCGGGGTTGGTCATCCAGTAGTAGGCCCAGCAGCCGACGCCGGCGAGGGCACCGGACAGCATGGTGGTGACGATGTTCCACTTCTTCCACATGAAGATCGCGAAGCCGATCTCAGCGCACAGGCCCTGCATGATGCCGACGATCAGGGAGCCGCCGACGCCCCACTGGTTGCCCAAGGTGAGCTCGAGGAATGCGGCAAGGGTCTCGGCGAACAGCGCGGCACCCGGCTTGCGCACGATGATGGCGGCCAGCGGGCCGGCGAACAGCCAGAAGCCGTTGAGCAGGCCTTCGAAGCCCGGGGTGACGGCTTCGAACAGGGCAAGGGGGGCTGCGCAGACGATGTCCCAACCCCAGAAGATGACGCCGGATGCGACGGCGATGATGGCGGCGACGACGATATCCACGACGCGCCACTTGTAGTTTGCTTTGGCGACGGCTTCAGCCATGATTGTGCCTTTCCTTCTTCTCTCATGCGATTCACGGCATAGTGGCCGCGTATCACATCGGGTTCAGGCACGGGTATGTAAGAGCGACAATTCCGTGGACGGCATTGCCCGTCCAAGTTCCATCGGTCGAGACTCAGCGTCTCCTCTCAGCCGCCCTTCGGCAGCTCCCGTGTCAACTCCCCGACTATAAGGCAAGCCGCCGCCAAAGGCAATAGAGGAATCCTGAAACCGGTGCCTTCCCGGATCATGTGATCATCACGATGAGTGTCAGCCATCGCGATGATCACACAGCCGACATCCGGCGCAAGGCCCGCGAGCCTTTCGTGAGCCGCTACCTGCCGAGCTTGTCGAGCAGCAGCGCCTCGGTGATCACGTTGTGCTTCAAGCCGTACAGCGAGATGGACTCGTTCGGGCTGTGGGCGTTGGCCTTCGGGTCCTCCGGGCCGGTGACCAGCACCTGAGCGGACGGGAACAGGCGCTGCAGTTCGGGGATGAACGGGATGGAGCCACCCTGACCCTGATTGATCGGCTTGACGCCGAATGCCTCCTCCATGGCTTCGAGCGCGTCCTTGGTGGCCACGGCGTCCGGATCCATGGCCCAACCCATGCCGTTCTCCAGCTTGGTCACCTCGATCTCAGCGCCGAACGGAGCATGCGACAGCAGGAACTCGGCCAACGCATCCTGAGCTTCTTCGGGGCGCTGGCTCGGAGCTGTGCGCAGGGACAGGCGGAAGCGGGTCTCGGGGGCGATCACATTGAACGAGCCGTCCACCGGATGCGCATCGAAGCCGATCACCGTCAGGCTCGGCTTGGTCCACAGACGTGATGCCAAGGAGCCGGAACCGGCGAGCACGTATCCATCGACCACGCCCGCATCGGCGCGCACGCCGGCTTCGTCGACGTCCTGCTGCAGGCCTCCGACCGGCTCCTGCGCGGCGATGCCCGGCACGGCGATATCGCCATTCTCGTCATACAGGGAGGCAATCAGCATGGCAGCAAGCGTGTTCGAGTCAAGAATAGGCCCACCGTACTGGCCGGAATGCACCGGATGCTTCAGTCCGCGCACGGTCACGTCCACGCAGGTGTTGCCGCGCAGTGACGTGGTCAGGGACGGGATTTCGGCGGACCAGTTGCCGGAATCGGCCACGATGATCACATCGGAGTCGAACTCGTCCTTATGGGCGCTGATGAACGGGATGAAGCTCGGCGAGCCCATCTCCTCCTCCCCCTCGATGAACACCTTGATATTCACCTTGAGATCGTCGCCAAGCGCCTTGAGCGCACCGGAATGGATGGCGATGCCGCCGCCGTCATCGGCGGATCCACGGCCATAGAGCCGTCCGTCGATTTCAGTGCCCACGAACGGGTCGGTGTCCCATTCGGCAGGATCGGGCACCGGCTGGACATCATGATGGGCATACAGCAAAACGGTCGGGGCGTCCGGACTGACCATACGAGAACCGATGACCTCCCACGCGCCCGGGGTGCCATCCTCATTGGACGCCTGCACCACCTTCGCGTCCACGCCCACCAGTCTGAGCTCCTCGGCCACGAACTCGGCAGAACGCTTCATATGGTCTGCCGTGATGCCTTTGGCGGAGACGGACTGCAAGGCGATCTTGCGCCTGAGCACTTCGACGATACGGTCCCAATCGGCTTCGACGCGCGCGCGAACCTCGTCTACGGTGAGTCCTGCCATGTGTGTCCTCCTTATATATCAGTCATATAAAAGGCGTCATTGCAATGGTTACGCCCAAGGAACATGTGTCTGAACGTCACCGTAACCTCTAAGCATGACATGGAATCCGTTCAAGAAGAAGGAAGAGGCCCAGACTCCTGTTGAGCAGGCCGCACCACAGAAGAATCCGTCCGAAGGCAAGGGCCGTCCGACACCGA
The DNA here is from genome assembly GCF_006408855.1 of Bifidobacterium sp. UTBIF-68. Classification (NCBI taxonomy): domain Bacteria; kingdom Bacillati; phylum Actinomycetota; class Actinomycetes; order Bifidobacteriales; family Bifidobacteriaceae; genus Bifidobacterium; species Bifidobacterium sp. UTBIF-68. The sequence goes on from NZ_JFAN01000042.1 coordinate 39,286, forward strand.
AGATGAAGAAAGCACAGGCCGCAGGCATCCGCCCGCTGGTACCTGCGGATCGCAAGGCCAGCGCGAAAGCCGCCAAAGCCCGCATGCGCGAACGCGAGAACGCCGAATACGAGGCCATGCAGAAGGGCGACATCAACCACATGCCCAAGGCGGAACGTCTTCCGTGGCGCATCTACATCCGTGATTATGTGGACGCCCGCATCAACCTTGGCGAATGGTTCATCCCGGTGGCGTTCGGCATTCTGATCGTGTCCATGGTCGTGTCCTCGCTCTTCCCGAACGCCTGGGCGTCGCTGATCATGATGATCATCATGTACGGTTATCTGGCTGCGATCATCATCGACGTCTGGCTGATGTGGCGCAAGCTCAAGCCGAAGCTGATCGCCAAGTACGGCGAGGCATCCGTGGCCAAGGGTTCCCGCTCGCTCACCTACGCCTGGAGCCGCTCCATTCAAATGCGTCGTTGGAGGCTGCCGAAGCCGCGCTATCCGAAGCGCGGCCACTGGCCCGAGGACTAGCATCCTTCATCAGAAATTCGTTGACGAATTCACTACCCCTCAGTCCCGCTTCGCGGGCCAGCTCCCCTGACAAGGGGAGCCATACTAGTGTCTACTCCTCATACCTCTGTTATGTAATGAATCAACTCCCCTCGCTTCGGTTGAGGGGAGTTTTATTA
>NZ_JFAN01000043.1:0-35995 GCF_006408855.1 Bifidobacterium sp. UTBIF-68
GATTCAAACTCGGAATATCGGAAATTACTTGCCGATGAATTCGTCGGTGGCAAGGTCCTTGGCCTGCGGGGCCTCATGAATTATCTTGTCATGACTGTCGGTGTATGCGTCTTCTTCAGCCAGGAAGTCGAAGTATTCCTGAGCGCCCTTGAAGTCGTTGGTGCCGAGCACGAAAGAGCCGTCCTTGATCTTGGCCGGATCGCCCCAGTACTGGCCGTCGACGATAACCTGCATGCTCTTCTTGACGAATTCGGGCTTGAGGTTGGCGTCAGGGGCTTCGTCCACGAGAATCTGCGCGGCGTCATCCGGGTTGGCGTACGCGTACTCGTAACCCTTTTGAGTGGCCTGAGTGAACATCTTGACCAGGTCGGGATTGTTCTTGATGGTCTTGTCATTGGTGATGATGCCGATGGTGTCGGCGTTGCCGGGCACGCCATAGTCAGGCTCGGTGAAGCAGTTGAGCTTCGGGCCGTACATGTCGGCTTGCACGCCTTCCCACGTGGCGTAGAAGCCGCCGAAATCGGCCTTGCCGGATTCCATGGTCTGGAAGGTGGAGGTGCCGACGGTCACCTTGTCGAATTCGCCCTTGCCGCCATCGGTTTGGATCATGCGGCGCACCACGGCATCGGACTCGTTGGAGCCGAAGGTGGCGAAGGTCTTGCCATCCAAATCCTTAGGGGACTTGATGGCGGTGTTGGACGCCAGTGCGCACCAAATGGCGCTCGGCTTCTGCTGCACCTGCAGCACCTGCTTGATGTGAGCGCCCTTCAGCGTGTAGACGCCCACGTTGGTCAGGTTGGACAGGGCGAAGTCGGCCACACCGTTGTTCACGGCCTGTTCGGCACCGGCCTGGGCCACGGCCACGATATCCACGTCAAGGCCGGCGTCCTTGAAGTAGCCCTTGTTCTTGGCCACGTACACGCCGATGTGGTTGGTATCGGGTGCCCAGGAAAGCATGAAAGTGACCTTCTTGAGGTCGGAGGTGTTGGAGTTGGAGGAGTCGGCGGTGTTGGTCTGGCCACATGCGGCGAAACCGAAAGTCATGGCAAGGGCGCCCACGAGGGCAGCGGCCTTGGATACAAGGCTTTTCTTCATAATGATGGTTCCCTAATTCGTTGTCTCTCTATCGTTCTCTGGGATTGCTTCGAACGGAAGTCGGCAGAAAACGATATGGAGGGCCTTGATTTCCGTTCGACCAGCGCCCCCGACATTCCCTATGAAAGCTCGGGAAAGCCGGTTTGCCACACGCTGGTAAAGCTGTTCCATTATAGAGACAGGGTTGGAGACCTCATGAGAAGCCGCTTCGTTCAGTCGGTCCTGGCCGCCGGCTCGTGCCTTTGACGGTAAAAAAAGAACTACTGGTCCGCGTCGGGGTCTTCGTCGTCGCCGGGCGGGCCGAGCAGGATGCGCTCGCTGGCGTTTACCGCCAGCATCAGTACGCATGTCATCAGGATAATGACGATGGTGGCGGAGAAGATCAGCGGCGTGCGGAATGAATTGTAGGCAGCCTGCAGCCAGATGCCAAGGCCCTTGCGTGCGCCAAGGTATTCAGCGGTGGATGCCGTGGCGAAGATGTATGCGGCAGATACTCGGATACCGCCATAGATCTGACGTGCGGCAACGCGCAGCTTCACGTGCCAGAGCGTCCAGACCGGGGTCGCGCCGCAGGTCAATGCGACGTCGGAATAGAACTGGGGCACTGCTTCTAGTCCGCGCACAGTCTGCACGGCGATGGGGAAGAGGCCGAATACCGCCACGATTACGATTTTGCCGGAAATCTCAAAACCGAACCAAATCAGGAACAACGGGGCGATGGAAATCAGCGGCATGGTTTGTGCGGCGGCAAGCAGCGGATAGAACGCCGCGTTGAACGTGTGCGAGCAGTACAGTGCAATGCCGATCATAATGCCGAAGAACACGGCAAACAGGAATCCAACCACGCCCTCATAGCCGGTGATTGCCGCGGCCGGGCCGAGCGTGTTCCATGTTTCGATGGTGGCGGCGAAAATCTCGCTTGGCGCGGAGATCATCGTGGGGGAGACATGTCCTAGATCCACCCACGTTTCCCAGACTGCCAGCAATACGATGACGGCGATGACGGTGGGCATGCGGCGCTTGAGGCGCTTGGCGATGGACATGGGATGTCACCTTGCTTTCCGCGCCAGTCCGGTTTGCTGGTGGCGCTTGCGGCCGGGGCGTGGAACAGTAAGGTGAGGAGCCTGCGCGCCTGCCGGTCGTGTGATGGATTGTGTTATATGCCGTCCATCAGTATAGGCGAAGGCGAACGACAGGGCGCACAAAAAAACCTCCCTCTGACGAGGGAGGTGAAAGAGCTACTCCAGTCCGATGGACTTCATGTGGTGGAGCTTCAGGGAATCCACCTTGAGACTACCGGACTCGGCGACGAGCTTGATGGCGCGCGGGCCTTCGGAGGCGTAGGAGTAGGAGCTCAGCACTTGGTGGCCACCGTTGACGTAGACCTCCACGGAGCCGCGATCCACGAACACGCGCAGGTCCAGAGTGCCGGAGGCCAGTTCCGCCTGGGTGAGTGGTGCTGTGCGGTATCCGCGGTCGCCGTTGGACATGGTCTGACGGTCCACCACCACACGTCCGATCTGGTCGTCATAGGCCACATACGTGTATGCGCCATTCTCAGTGGCGTGGATCTTGAGCCCAGCGCGCTCGGCGGTGGAATGCGCCAGGTCGATGGTCATCTCGATCTCCACAGCCTCGGCGTCGTCGGCGATGACCTGCTCGCCGTCCATATCAAGCGTGATGGAACCATGGTCGAACGTGTCCGTGCGCAGGCCTTCCATCTCGGCCACCGGGGCGGTGACCACGTCGCCGTCCTCGCCGAGGGTGATCTCACGCGGCAGCGTGAGCTGGCCGCACCAGCCATCCTGCTGCATCGGAATAGGCTCGACGAACGGGCTCATCCATCCGTAGACGATCTGGCGACCCTGCCCGCCGTGTTCCGGGCCGTCCACGTGGAAGGACTGCGGGGCATAGTAGTTGTGGCCGCAATCCCACAGACGGAATTCGGTTTCCGGCTTGAATTCGCCACCCGGCTCCCAGGTGCCGATCATGTAGCCGGCGTTGTTGACGTTGCGGTTCATGAAGCCGTTCGGCTTAGAACCCATGGCGGAGAAGCCGATGACCCACTTCTCGTTGCCTTCCTTGTCCCGGATCGGGAAGAAGTCAGGGCATTCGAGCATGAAGACGTTCGGATCGGGGTGCTCGAACAATACGCGCTCGTAGGTCCAGTGATCCATATCCTTGGAGGAGAACAGCCACATCTGGCCGCGCTTATCCGCGGAGGAGACACCGAAGGTCATATACCAGGTGTCGCCGGTCTTCCACACCTTCGGATCACGGTAATGGTGGTCCACCTTGTCGGTCGGGCAGTCGATGATCATGCCCTGCTTGGTCACATGGGTCAGGCTGTCGTCATCCGGGGTGGCGAGCATCTGCACCTGCCAGTCGCCACCGGTGTTGTCGTGCCCGTTGGCCCAGCGGTGTCCGGTGTAGTAGAAGCGCAGTTTGCCGTCATCTCCGATGACCGCGGAGCCGGAGAACACGCCGTCCTTCTCCTGTTCGAGGGAAGGAGCGAAGGCGATGGGCTCACGGCGCCATGTAACCATGTCCTCGCTGGACACATGGCCCCAATGGCACAGGCCCCACTGGGTGCCGTAGGGATGCAGCTGGTAGAACACATGCCAGCGGCCCTTGTAGTAGCACAGGCCGTTGGGGTCGTTGATCCATCCGCCGTCGGAGGCGATATGGAACTTCGGGTACCAGCGGTCGTTGCGGTGGGCGGCGAGTTCGGCGACTCCTGCGGCCGCCTTGGCGAGCGCCTCGTCGTGGTCGCAGATGGGGGTGTATACGGGCTTGTCCGGAATGAAGTCGGTCATGATGATTCCTTGGTGCTTTGGATGATTGTCATCGCTGATGGAGGTAGGTGCTCAGGCCTTGGCGGCTTCCATGGCCTTGAGTTGGCTGTCGGTGTAGAACGGGTCGCCGCCGACCTCCTGGTCGTCGCGCTTGATCACGAAGAAGCCGTAGACCAAGGCGCACAGCACGATGCCGGAGATGACCCAGAAGGTCACGCGCGAACCCATGTCGTTGTCCGGAAGGATTCCGGTCATGTAGTCATGGAAGGCGCCCAGCGGGGTGGAGAAGATGATCTGTCCCACTTGGGAGGCGATCTGGAATCCGACCATGTACAGCGTGGCGGAGAGCTTGGTGTCGAAGTGCAGCGTGAAGTAGCGGAACGCCGGCAGGCAGAACAGCGGCACTTCGATGGAGTGGAACAGTTTGACGATGGAGACGGTGACCGGGTCGTGGAACACGCCGCACAGGCCGATGCGCAGGAACATCACCGTGGCGCCGAGCAGCAGCGCGTTGCGTACGCCGATCTTGCGCATGATGATCGGTACGACGCCCATCATCGCGGACTCGAGGAACACTTGGAATCCATTCAGCGTGCCGTAGGTGGCGTTGCCGATGGCTTCGGTGGGGAACAGGCCGGCGTAGTAGACCGGGAACCACTGCTGGTCGAACACGGTGTAGAAGGTGTTGGTCAGGAGCATGAAGACGATCAGCACCCACAGGGTCGGCATCTTCAGGACGCCGACCATCTCCTTGAAGGAGGGGCTGGACTTCTCGGCGGTCGGGTCTGCGGCCTTCTTAAGCTCTCCCTTCTGCTCGGAAGGCACCCAGCACAGGTAGATGAGCAGCATGCCGACGCCGCAGGCGGTGCCGATCCAGAAGTTGATCATCGGATTGATGTTGAACAGGAAGCCGGCGCACAGCGCCACGATGGCGTAGCCGAACGAGCCCCAGGCGCGGGACTGGCCGTATTCGAAGTTGAACTTGCGTGAGTAGCGTTCGGTGATCGCCTCGAACAGGGAGCAGGCCGCCATGAATCCTGCGGACAGGACGACGGAGCCGAGTAGGGCGCCGAACCAGCGGGTGGTGCCGCCGGCATCAATCATCGGCGCATAGACGAACTGGACGAAGGGGCCCACGCACGCGGAGATCACGGAGACCGCGATGACGAGCTGTCGCTTGATGCCGAGCTGGTCCTGGATGATGCCGTAGGCGAACATGATGATCATGGTCGCGGCGGAGTTGATGGAGTAGATGGTGCCGACCTCGGTGCCGCTCAGGCCCAGTGATTCGAGCCAGATGCGGAAGAAGGACCACCAGATTCCCCATGAGCAGAAGAACATGAAGATGCCGAGGGAGCTTTGCAGGTAGGAGGGATTCCTCCATGGGGTTTTGGACACGCTTGCCATAATCATCCTTTGATTACTGCCGGATTTGCTGCTTTGTCGTTGGGTTGTTGTGACACTTCGGCTCGAGCGGCTGTGCCGTTGCGGAAGTTATTGTGTGTGATATTCATTATGAGACGTCAATCGATTTACGTCAAACGATTGACGAAACTCGGCGTGTCGAACATATGGCCCTTTGGATGCGTGATTTCTCGGGTGAATCGTCAAGAAGTCACGCTGTGAGGATTCTGTTGATAGGACGAGGCCGCTGAGGGCTTGATACGAGGCATGTCCGATTGGGATGCGTTGCGAAGCTATTGCCGCACCGAATGCTTCTCCACCAGTGTGCAGTGGATTTTTGCGGGCGTCGGCGAATCGAGCCGCGGCATGGGCGCGGTCGTTCTCGGCCAATCGATGTTGTCGAGCGGCCGGTCTTCGAGCATTGAGACCAGCTTGGTCACGGCCCAGTAGCCCATCTCGAAATGAGGCAGTTCCACGGTGGTGAGCGTGGGAGCAAGCGTCTCTGCGAAGACGTGGTGGTTGTCCACGCCAACCACCGAAATATCCCGGCCGACAGTCAGCCCGCGTCGGGCGGCGCATTCGTAGACATACCATGCACGTGCGTCGTTGAAGCAGAAGAACCCATCTGGCCGCTCCATGTTGAACAGCCGGTCCACGGCAGCCAGTGCCGGGTCGTTGTTCAGCACGTCGATAGTCAGTCGCCTGTCGAATTTCCGTCCATCATCCCCCAGCGCGGCCTGATAGCCGCGTAGCCGCTCGGCCTGAGCGATCAGCGGTTCGGAACAACCCACGTAGGCTATCCGTTCGCATCCCGCGTCAATGAGGCGTTTGGTGGCGTCGTAGCCGATGCGGAACTCGTCCGGCTCCACGCTGGGTATCTTGCCATCCGCGTCGGTGGCGTCCACCAGAACCAGCGGCATCCCGGTGAGCGCGGACGGCGCGTGTGTGATGCGGTTGGACATCTTGGCGTACAGGAAACCATCGGCACCATAGCGTTTCAGCGCTGCGATCTCTGCGGTTTCGCTCTCCTCGCCATCCGTACTGACCACGATGAGCATGTATCCGAACCGTCGTGCAGCCCGTTGCGCTCCGAGAATGATACCGCCTGCATACGGTGTGGTGGCTACGTCTTCGCTGATGAAACCAAGCATATGCGTGCGTCCGGTGCGCAACGAGCTGGCCAGCGGGTTCGACTTGTATCCGAGCTGTGCCGCGATATCGCGTACATGCCGCGCCACTGCGCCGCGGACGCGCCCCTCGTCGCGGTTGTTGAGCACCAGCGACACTGTGGAGACGGAGACGCCGGCCTGATGCGCGATTTCCTTCATCGTAACCATAACGTCAAACGATACACCTTCATGCGCACGGTCTAACGCGGGTGTGGTACAGGCAATCGGTTCAATCCCTTGGCGGACGCTGCCTGACGCCCAGTATAGACTCGTCGCAGCTTCACTTCGGCGCCTTGCTCGCCATTGAGATGAACAGCCGTTCGCCATATTCATAGGTTTCATTGGAGATGCGGCGTGCGACGGGTGCCGTGCTCCGCATGGAGGGTTTGGGTTAGGCCGTTCGCGTCATACCGAGGCGAATGCGCTACCGCCGGCGCACCTTTGCAATGATCCACCGCACGGCCCACACCACGGCGAAACCGAGGAACGAGGCCGCCGCGAACACCACGGTGAAATGCCACACCTGATCCATCTGCGACCAGTTGAAATACATGTCGCCCAGTGTGGTGCAGACCGACCCGACATAGCAGGTGTCGTCCAACGGCCTGATCAGAGCCACGAGTATCGGCACCGACACCAGCGAGCAGACGAGCGGGAACAACAACGCACTCCACGGGCGGCTCAGCGCGGCATCCCGCGAGGCGTATGCGCCGCACGCTATCAGGAGCACTGGCGGAATCACGAAATTGATCAGCAGGGCGGCACCCAGCACGGCTTCGCTTCCCACAATGATCAGAGTCAGCAGCAGTCCGTACGACAGTGCCACGGCAAGCCAGCAGCCGAATCGGATGGCATCCTTGCGAATCCAGCGCAGCATCCGGGCGCTGAGCGAGCCTGGTTCGGGGTTCACGAACAGCGCGCGCAGGCCGTATCGACCGATTGCGTAACAGATGAATGCCACCGCCGCATAGGAGACCAGCAGCACGCCCACGCCGTACAGCGTCTGCCCGATGAGACGCAACCCATCGGTGCGCATGAGCCCGACCCATTCCGGCCACGTCGGATATCGATAGCCGGGTTGCAGCCGCAGATTCGCCCATCCGAACCCCAACGGGCCGAGCAGCGCGCTCGCCAACGGGAACGACAGACTGCCGGTGCGGATGCTGCCGAGAATCACATTGGCCAGTCCCAGCGCCAACGGCCAGTGCAGCAGCATGCTGCCCAGCCAGACGAAATGGTCAGGCGAGGTCATCCAGTTGGCGTTTCCGTCGTAGTCGAGGATGAACACGCCTGATCCCATGATCAGCAGTGCCAGCAGCACAGCCAAGGAGACCATGCCTATCCAATGCGCACGGTTCCAGGTGAACCGTCGTTGCGATGTCGTGTTCATCTCAGGTTCCTTTCACGACGTTGTGCGGATTATCGGGATGATTCCATAATAGATTTGCTGAAAATCGTGGGATGATGGTTGTCATAGCGGCTATGACAACGCGAGGACGGAGCGGTTTCGCGCGGGCATCATAGATGGGACCGAGGAAGGGGATGACGGCATGGGGAACGGCATGGGAATCGTCGCCGATACGGGGGAGGAGAAGGCATCGGCACCCATCCGCATCGGGCTCGTGGACAATGACCCGTACGCGGTGAAGGTCCTGCAGACGATGATCGAACGCATGGCCTCCGACTTCCGAGTGGTCTGGACCTGTGATCTGGGCGCCGTGGCAATCAGCCGCTGTCTGAATCCGGCGAAACGGCCGGACGTGCTTGTCACCGACATGTCGATGGGCGATGTGTCCGGCACCGAGGTATGTCGGGCCATCCGCGCCAAAACACCGGAGGTCGGCCTGGTCGGTGTCACCTCGTACTCGCTTGCTTCGTTCCGTGACGAGGCCGTACGCTGCGGGGCGCAGGCGCTGGTGGCCAAGACCGACTTGCGCGGCATCGCACACGCCATCCGCTGTGCAGCTCGTGGCATGCCGATGGATGGGGATGCAGAAGGGAACGGAGTCGGGCGCGGGGGAGCCGGATTCATGGACGCCATCAGTGCCCATATGCTGTTGGAGGATGCGGGCTACGCCGTCCGCGGGGCGCTGTCCGCCAAGGAACGGGAGACCCTGCGCCTGTACGCAGAGGGGCTCACCACCAGGGAGATTGCGGTGCGCCTCGGCGTGAGCGCCGCGACCGTGGCCACTTTCGAACGCAGGGCGTGCGCCAAACTTGGCGCACGAAGCCGTGCGCACGCCATTTCCATATGTGTCAGACGGCACGAAATCTAGTGTCCTGCGTCTGGTCTGCGAAGGAGGAGCGGACAATGATTCGTGGATTATGGCGTCGCATCGCCGAAGCCGACGCGCGCGTGGGCAACGCGTGGCTGCTGACCGCCACGCTGCTCGTCGCCTTGGTCTGCGCGGTCGAAACGATGCGCTCGATCATGATCGACGGTTTGCCGGCAGCAGCGGGAGCACCGGCGTTCCTGCTTGTCGCGGCGACGGTGCTGATGTCCTTCCGCCCGGTCGAGGGCTGCCTGCTGACGACGATGCTGGTCGTGGTGATGACGTTCGGGGCATTGTGGGTACCGTCCGGCGCGCTGCTTGCGGTGATGCTGGCGATCGGCATTGCGGGATATGTCTTCGTATGGTTCGGTGCTCTCATATTGGCCGTGACCGTGATGGGCTGGGTGATCGGGCCGATCGGGGATGTGGCCGCTTCCGGACATTTTGGTGCCATCGCGCAGACCGTCGGTACGGTTCAGGCAGGGGCTGGTCGGCAGGTGATTCTCGGCGTCGTCACCATCGACGGGCCCATGCCGGTGATCGTGCTCGCCGTCGGCTGCCTGCTGGCCGGCGTGGCCGCGCGTTGGAACCATGAACGCGGCATGGCCCAAGCCGAATTGGAGCATCGCCGGCGTCGCGAGCGCGCGGCCCGGGACATCCACGACTACGTATCCAACGATCTGGCGTATCTGATTCTGCGGCTCGACAAGGATATTGCGGATGATTATAGCCCGTCCGTCGAGGAGCTGCAGGAATTGCGCAAGGTGGCCGTCGGCGCGTTGAATCGGACCCATCAGGTCATTGACGTGATGGAGGGGCGTGGGGATCCCGGCGGCGTAATCGGCGATGGTGGTGCATTTGACGGTGACGTTGACGACGAAGCTGGCGACGGTGCCATCGCCACCAATACGTCCGGCCCAAGGAGCCGGAGGATCGGCGTCGGCAATGTCACTTCCGGGGACCGGCTGGACCGGGGGCGAGCACGACGGAATAAGGATGGCGTTCCATCGGGCGTTTCCAGGTCGGTGCTCGACCCGTCCAGAGGAATGTCGGGACGGGTCGAGCAAATGGAGCAAATGGAGCAAACGGTCGTGCGGCGGGTGAGCAGCATTGCACGGAACGGCGACCGCCGGCTTGCGGAACTGGGATTCGACGGACGGACCATCATATCCACGGCCGATGTCGGACCGGTGACCGATATTAATGAGATCGATGCCGACAGCGGCGTCGCTGACGATTACGCCGATTACGCCGATTACGGCGGACTGCTTTCGGGATTATTGGAGGAAGTGTACGGCAACATCGCCAAACACGCCGATCCGGCGGGCGGATACGTGGTGACGGTCCGATTCGGTTCGGACGCCGTCCATGTCGCGTGTACTGACAGGCCGCGCGTACAGGAACCGGAGGAGCGTACCGATATCGCCACGGGCGGCACCGGGCTGGCCCGGTACGGAACGTTGCTGGAAGAGCGAAAAGGCGTCCTGCGCATTACTGCACAGGACGCCGAATGGACGCTATCCGTGGTGGTGCCGTATTAGTTCTCAGCCAACCGACTTTTGGGCGGTCTCCACGCCGAAGAATCCGACGATGAGCATCGAGGCGATGGCGATCACGCTGATGGAAACGAAAATGGATGTGGCGCCGAGGGTGACGAGCATCCAGCCGACCACCATAGGCATCAATACGTTGAGCAGCTTGGCGATGGCGTTGGCCACGCCCACGCAGCGGAAACGCACCTTGGTGGCGAACAGTTCAGGAGCATACACGGCCACCACGGAAGCCATGAGCACGTACAGGCACATCATGAGCAAGAAGCCCACGATGATCGCGCCCGTGGTGGAGGACTGGAAAGCGTAGAGCATACCGAACACGCCCGTGAACAGGAAGGCCGGCACGATTGTGCGCTTGCGGCCGATGCGGTCAATCAAGAGCGAGCCGATGAGGCAGCCTACCGGGGCGCCGAGCATCATCAGCGTGGACGTGGTCAGCGAGGAGGAAAGGTTGATGCCGCGCTTGACCAGAATCGTCGGCACCCAGGAGGTGAAGGCGTAGGAGCACACGTTGGTGGCGCTCACTGCCACGATGGCCACGAGCAGGCAGATGCCCAGCGAACGGCCGCCCGCGTTGCGTGTGGAGTCGGTGTTGGTCTTCGCGGCAGCAGCCTCCGGCTCCGAGCCGTTTGCCTCAAGCTGCTTGACGATGGCATCCGCCTCGTCATAGCGGCCATGCACGGCCAGCCAGCGCGGGGATTCGGGGATGTCGCGACGCAGCCACCAGATCACGGCAGCCACTACGCCGATGCCGACGAACAGCGGACGCCAGCTCCAGCGGGGGATGATGAAGGCACACAGCAGCATGGCGATCGGCACGCCGCAGTTGGCCACGAGCGAGACGATCGCACACCAATGGCCACGGCGGTTCATCGGCGCGAACTCATTGACCATGGCGAAGCCGGTCACGATCTCGGCGCCGAGGCCAAGGCCTGCGCCAAGGCGGCACAGCGAAAGGATGGCCATGTTCGGGGCGAACGCGCCCAGGAATGTGAAGCCGCCGAAGAGCAGCAGGTTGATCTGGTAGGCCACGCGACGACCCTTCAGGTCGCCGACGAAACCGGCGAGCAGCGAGCCGACCAGCAGGCCCAGGAAGCCTGCGGACATGAACGTGGAGTTCTGCGCCACGGTGGACCAGTGGGTGGACAGCGCACTGGAAGCCACGGCGCTGCCGATGTAGACGTCGATGCTGTCCATCAGCATTCCGGCCGCCACCAGTGCGACGATGCGATGGAACATCGGGGTTTCGTGGGCGCGATCCATGCGCGAGATGATTTCCTCTACCTTGGCCTGATCCACGGCACTGCGCCCCTGCGCAGTATCAGTCATCGTGGAATCGCCTGGAATCTGCTGTTCGGCAGCAGTCATGATGAATATCCTCTTCTGCATCCTGCCCGAATACGCCGTCATCAATTACAAACTGTGGCTATTGTCTGCGGCATGCAGACAATCGACGTCTTCGGGCGAACTCTTGATGCATGCCGTGCATGTTCCCCCTCCCATTGTGTGGGATGGACGACAGCCGTCGCTGCATCTTGAATCCATCGATGATGAGCGGTCGTTGTGAGACCACCCATGTGCGATAGGCAGTACTATAGGAGCGCCCGGCCGATTCTCCTCTGTGATGTCACAATGTGAACGACTACAGGGCCGAATGCTGACCGATGCGTCACCCAATAGCGTCCGGGATACTGCTTCAGGGCAAACAAAAACGGCGGCCCTTCATGAGCCGCCGCCAAGGGTGATGCTATGGATGACTGCGGGATGTCATCGCGTTATCATTGCTGTTGCTTGGACAGGATCTCGTCCACCAACCGAGGTTTTTCGGTGAGCTGCCCGGTAAAGCCGGGGCGGATGTCCATGTGCAGTATCAGGGAAGTGCGATAGCCTTGTTCGGCGAGCTTCTTGGCCGCCTCTCCGGCGACTTTCAGCACATCGTCGAGATTGCCCTCCACATTGGTGAACAGGGCATTGGTCTCCTGAGGCAGGCCGGACTCACGGATCACCTCAATCGCTTGGGAAACGTAGGGGGAGACCTCGGAGCCCACACCGGCCGCGGAGACTTGGATTGCCGCGACCGTATTCAGATACGGCTTTCCGGTGGCCGGGTCGATCGGTACTTCCTGCTTCACGGCGTTGCGGTCAACAACCATATTTGTCCTTTCTTGATGAGAAAGGCTTCTTCCGACATCTCTCATCCCTGATCGAGACGCCGGAAGAAGCCTTTCCGGAGATTCAGCGGTACTTCCAGAAGTGGTCCATCGGCCCGGAGCCATGACCCAGATCCAACTGGGCTTTCAGTGCGCCGGTCAGGTACTTCTTGGCGTGCTTGATGGCCTTGGGCAAAGGCTCGCCCTGCGCCAGATAGGCGGCGATGGCGGAGCTCAGCGTGCAGCCGGTGCCATGGGTGTTCGGATTGTCGATGCGCATGCCATCGAACCAGGTCACGGTGCCGTCCGTCTCGGCGAGCACGTCATTGGCGTCCTCGGTGCCATGGCCGCCTTTGACGAGCGCCGCGCAGCCGTACTGTTCGCTGATACGGCGGGCTGCGGTCTCCATATCCTCCTGATCGTGGATCAGGGTGTCGGTCAGGGCTTCTGCCTCGGGGATGTTCGGTGTGACCACAGTGGCCATGCCGAACAGGCGGCTGGTCAGAGCGGCGATGGCGTCATCGCTGATGAGCTTGGCGCCGGAAGTGGCGACCATCACCGGGTCGAGCACGATATTGGTCGCATGATGCGCGGTCAGACGATCTGCGATGACATTGATGATGTCCGCGGAGGAGACCATGCCGATTTTGACTGCGACGGGCGGGATATCCTCGAACACCATGTCAATCTGGTCGGCCAGAATCTCCGGCTTGGTGTCCTGGATGGAACGCACGCCGGTGGTGTTCTGCGCGGTGAGCGCGGTGATGGCGCTCATGCCGAACACTCCGCAGGCCAGCATGGTCTTGAGGTCGGCCTGCATACCGGCGCCGCCGGACGAGTCCGATCCCGAAATCGCAAGTACTGCCGGCAAAGTGGTGCTCATGTCGTCTCCTTATATGATCTTCGGTTATCTCACGAGCGTAGTGAGGCGGCTGTACGTTCGTGACGCTGCCGCAGGGCGCGGCGTGCTTGGGCGGAGCGCCTTTCAGATGTCCTTGGGGATGAGGCGGTCTCGCCAATAGTATTCGTCGTCATGCTCGTTGATCGGGCGGGCGACCCGGCAGGGGGTGCCGAAGGCGACTGAATCGGCGGGGATGTCGCGGGTCACCAGACTGCAGGCGCCGATGACCGAGTTGTCGCCGATGGTGACGCCCGGCAGCACGGTCACGTTCGCGCCGATCCACACATTGCGGCCGATATGGATGGGCTCGGAGAACTGCGCGACCCGTTCGCGCAGGTCGGGCCTGACTGGATGGCCGGTGGTGACGAGCGTGACGTTCGGGCCGATCATCGTATGATCGCCGATGAAGATTTCGCCGTCGTCCACCAAGGTGAGGTTGAAGTTCGCGTAGGTGTGGCTGCCCCAGTGGGTGCTCAGGCCCCAGTTGGCGTTGAAGGTCGGTTCGATCCACACGTCCTCGCCCATTTCGGCGAAGAACGTGCGCAACAGTCGCTCACGCCGTGGGTCGCTCGCCTTGAGCGCATTGATGTCGTGCAGCATGTCCCGCTGCTCCTGCTGGGCGGTGGACATGAGTTTCTCGTCCCAGAAATAGATTCCGGGTGAATGCATGATGTCGAGTGCCTCTTGCGATATGGCCATGTGCTCTCCTTTGCGCGCCGCCAATGTGTCAATGTGCCAATGTGAATGATGCAGCCGACGTGCATTGCGCCGACTGCATCATTCACACTACATCACACCGGCAATTCCATCATTGCGCGGGCTGGTAGAGCTTGGAGCCGCCTTCCTGGAACTTGCGGCTCATCTCGGCCATGCCGGCCTGGATGTCCTCGGCGCTCGCCGTGCCGGCAGGGGTGGCCGATGCGGCCGGCGTGGTCAGAGCGCCACGAGCCTCCTGGGCGGACGGGATCTTGCCGGCGAGGGTGTCCTGAACCAGCTTCTCCTGCGCCGCCGCGCCGCCGAACTGCTTGCGGATGTTCTGCGAGATGGCCATCGAGCAGAACTTCGGGCCGCACATCGAGCAGAAGTGCGCCATCTTGGCGGGCTCGGCGGGCAGCGTATCGTCGTGGAAGGCGATTGCGGTGTCCGGGTCGTAGCTCAGGTTGAACTGGTCGAGCCAGCGGAACTCGAAACGGGCCTTGGAGATGGCGAGATCGCGGTCCTGCGCGTGCGGGTGGTGCTTGGCGATGTCGGCCGCGTGGCAGGCGATCTTGTAGGCGATCACGCCCTGCTTCACATCGTCCTTGTTCGGCAGGCCGAGGTGCTCCTTCGGGGTCACGTAGCACAGCATGGCGGTGCCGTAGCGTCCGATTTCCGTGGCGCCGATGGCGGAGGTGATGTGGTCGTAGCCCGGCGCGGTGTCGGTGGTGAGCGGTCCCAAGGTGTAGAACGGTGCGTTCTTGCAGATCGCCTTCTCCATCTCGATGTTCATGCGCACGGTGTCGAACGGGATGTGGCCCGGTCCCTCGATCATCACCTGAACGTCCTTGTCCCACGCGCGCTGGGTGAGCTCGCCCAGCGTCATGAGTTCAGCGATCTGCGCGGCGTCGTTCGCGTCCGCGAGCGAGCCGGGGCGCAGGCCGTCGCCGAGGGAGAACGCCACGTCGTACTTGGCGAAGATGTCGCACAGCTCGTCGAAGTGGGTGTACAGGAAGCTCTCCTGATGATGCTGTAGGCACCATTCGGCCATGATCGAGCCGCCGCGCGAAACGATGCCGGTCACGCGGTTGGCGGTCAGCGGCACGAAGCGCAGTAGCACACCGGCATGGATGGTCATATAGTCCACGCCCTGCTCGCACTGCTCGATGACGGTGTCGCGGAACAGCTCCCAGCTGAGCTTGGAGGCATCGTCCTCGACCTTCTCGAGGGCCTGGTACATCGGCACGGTGCCGATCGGCACGGGGGAGTTGCGAAGGATCCACTCGCGGGTGGTGTGGATGTCGTTGCCGGTGGAGAGGTCCATCACGGTGTCGGCGCCCCACTTGGTGGCCCAGGTGAGCTTCTCCACCTCCTCGTCGATGGACGAGGTGACGGCCGAGTTGCCCATGTTGGCGTTGAGCTTGGTGAGGAAGGCGGATCCGATGATCATCGGCTCGGCTTCCGGGTGGTTGATGTTGCATGGCATGACCGCACGGCCGGCCGCCAGCTCGGAACGCACGAGCTCCACATTGCAGTTCTCGCGCTCGGCCACATACTTCATTTCAGGGGTTATGATGCCGTGGCGGGCATACCACATCTGGGTCACCGGGTGGTCCTTGGCGCGCATCGGCTGGTGCGTGCGGCCACGCCATTCCTTCGTGGCGCGGCCACGCTTGATGGCGCGCTTGCCGTCGTCCTCGAGGTTGCGGCGGCGGCCCTCGTATTCCTCGACGTCGCCGCGGTCCTTGATCCAGTCGAGGCGCAGGGGCTTCAGGCCCTCCTTCGGGTCGCACTTGGGGCCTTCGGTGTTGTAGTCGATGAACGGCGGGTTCGGGCCAACGCCGGGGGTGTCGGACAGCTTGATCTCGGTGTACGGCACCTCGAGGTCGTAAGAGCCGAACTGGTTTTCGAAATGCACCGGCTTGGTCTTGCGGATGTGCGCCTTGTCGCGCTGCTTGGAGCCGCGGGCGGCGATGTCCACGCGCTGCTGCTTGGCGAGCTTCTGCGCGGCCTTGGCCTCCTTGGCGTTGGTGAACTTCTTCTCGGTGGCCTCGGCACCTGCCGGGGCGGTGCCCTCCTGCGCGGCCTGCGTGTCGGCGGCCGGGGTGTGAGTCACGATGCGCTTGGCGTAGCCGTGCCTCTTCTCGCCGCGCACGGCCTTCCAACCCTCGACCATCGCGCGGGTGGCGGCCTCCGGGTCATCGGCGCCGGCGATGGCGGAGACGGCGAACCAGCCGGCGGCCTTGGTACCCGCCAGCATGGCCATGTCGGCCGCGGTCACACCGCCACCCACGACCACTGGGAAGTCGCAGGCCGCGCAGATGGTGTTGATCTGCTTGTCGTCAAGCGTCTTGCCGGAACCGTCGTTGCCGCCGACCGAAGCCTCGGGCTTGGTCTTGGAGACGTGCAGCGGGCCGGCGCCGATGTAGTCGATGCAGCCATCGGGCAGCTCGTTGATGAGCTTGACGAGGCTTTCGGTCTCGGCGGAAAGACCCACGATCGCCTCGTCGCCGAGCAGGGCGCGGGCCTCGCGCGGCTCCATGTCGGTCTGGCCGATGTGCACGCCGTCCACCTTGATGCCCTTGCGGCGGGCCTGCCAGACCACATCAGCGCGGTCGTCGATTACGAAGGCCACGGAGTCGGACTTGTTGTTGTCCTCGATGATCTGCGCGATGTCCTGGGCCATGGCGGTCAGTTCTGAGGCGTCCGCCTTCTTGGCGCGCAGTTGGATGAAGGTCGCGCCGCCGCGCAGGGCCTGATCGACCACGTCGGTGAGCGGGCGGCCCTTGCAATCCTCAGGGCCGACTACGAAGTACGCGGACAGGTCGAACGAGTCGCGCATGGAGGCGTATGGGTATTCGTTGTTCATTTGGTGTTCCTTGGTGTTGGGTTAATTAAGGAAGTCTTGTTGTGTATCCGGGGAAGAATGGCGTTTCTCGGCTCCCTCTGATGAGGAAGTCTTGGGCGTTCCGCGATCTCACGTTTCTCGGCTCCCTCTGATGAGGGAGCTGTCTCGCGTAGCGAGACTGAGGGAGAGACAATAGGTACGAGACCACACGGTTCATTGCGCCACAATCGCCGATGCCGCCACCTGCTCGGGCGTGAGATTCCACAGCGCATCCAGCAGATGCACTTGGAACGAGCCCGGTCCGTCGGCCTTGGCCTCGGCGATCTCGCCAGCACGGTTGTACAGCAGGGTTGCCGCAAGGGCTGCGGTCAACGGCTCGGCGACGGCCAGATACGTGGCGGTCACACCGCCCAACGAGCAGCCGGCGCCGGTGATCTTGGACATCAGCGCGCTGCCTCCCGGCAAGCGGTAGACATGCTCGCCGTCGGTCACGAGGTCCACCGCGCCCGAGACGGCCACGGCCGCCTTGCCGGCGGGAGCCGAGGCGGCGAGGAACCGGGCCAGTCGCTTCGCCGGTTCGACGGCGGCGTCCACCTCATCCACCGATTCGACGCCGGCGGGACGGGTTTCCGGATTGTTGCCGTTGGCCTGATTCAGCCCCCACATGTCGGCCAGCGCGATGATTTCGGAGGCGTTGCCGCGCACGATGGTCGGCGGCGTGGCGCGGAAGGCGCGCAGGATTTCGGTGCGCGTCCGTCCGATGCCCGCCGCCACCGGGTCCAGTACCCACGGGTGGGCGGACTTGTGGAAGGCGCGCGCGATCTGCGGCAGCGCATCAGCATAGAAGGGCAGCAACGTGCCCACGTTGATGTAATCGGCACCGGAGATGGAGGCCGTGTCGATGACATCGTCCGGCAGGAAGCTCATGGCCGCCGTGCCGCCGGCTGCGAGCTGCGCGTTGGCCACCAGATTGATGGTCACGAAGTTCGTGAACGACTGCGCCAGCGGCGTCTTGGCCTTCACATCCCGTACTGCCTGCGCGATGTCGTGGCGCAGCGAGGCGAACTCGTCGTCATGGTCGTGTACATGTGCATCATTTACTACACCATGTGCGCCGGTGCAACATGATGGGTGCGAATCATCGCTCATATCACTGCTCCCTACGATGGTCTTAACCAACAGGTTCTAAGGGTCAGGCCGTGGCCATTCTCAACCCGTGTCGCCACGGGTTCCCCTGCATTACGTTGCCGACGTTATGCCCCAACATGGGCATATTTGTTACAAAATCGCACAGAAACGGCGAATCTGCCCGCTTCGGGTCTAGCGAGTCGCAGCTCGGCATGGTATAAATCTGCGATTTCCTTGACGATGGACAGGCCCAATCCGTTGCCAGGACGGTTCTCCAACCGTGAGGCCGCGCCCCGGTGGAAGGGGACGAGCAAGTCGTTCAAGTCGTTGGAATCGGAGAGCCGGCCGGCATCGGGGAAATCACCGGGGTCACCGGATTCGCCGGAATCATGCGCGGCATTGTCGCCGGTGATCCCATCGCTGACGGTCGTATCGCCGATGGTCTCGCCATCGGCACCCGTTTCCGTGCTGTTCTCCACCAACAGCTCCGCGTAGCCGTCCCCCGTGCTGCCGTCCGCAGTATCGCCACTCACCGTGCCGTCGTCCACTACGCCGCCCACCGTACGCACGATGACGGTGATGTCCCCACATTCCACGTTATGCACCACCGCATTGCGCACGAGATTGCCGACCAGCAGCGTGAGCATCGTCTCGTCCGCCCGCACCCGCACCGACCGGTCGATGTCGGTGCGCACATTCAATCCACGAGCCTCGATCGCATCCCACGAGACGTCCAGCGCGTGTTCCGCCGCATCCCCGAGCGACGTCTCCGGCGGCTCCGCGTCGCCGTGATGCAACGCCATGTTCTGCACGCGCGACAGCGCCAACAGCCCCTCCACCAGATCAGCGGCGTTCCGGTCGGCGTCGAGTGCGCGCCGCACCGCGGGCGCCACATCATCGGGGAATCGGCCCTGACTCAGCGGCGCGTCCAGACTGGTCTCGATCACCGCGATCGGCGTGCGCAGCTCGTGCGACGCGTTCGCGATGAACTGCCGTTGCGTGGCCGCCGCGCGCTCGATACGTTCCAGCATGGTGTTCACGTCCCCGGCCAAATCGGTAACTTCATCGGACCCCGCCAACGTCACGCGCCCACCCGGTTCGGCAGGGTCGAGCCGCTGCATCTGCGCCCCCAGCGACGAGATGCGTCCGGCCAGCCGCCGCGAGATGAGCCACGCCATGATCATGGCCAGTATGGCGAACGCGGCGAACAGCGCCAGCGAGAACCACATGGCGCTCTGCATCAGGGGCTTGCGCATGTCCGCATCGCTGATCTCCATGATCGAGCCGGG
This sequence comes from Bifidobacterium sp. UTBIF-68, assembly GCF_006408855.1. NCBI lineage: Bacteria > Bacillati > Actinomycetota > Actinomycetes > Bifidobacteriales > Bifidobacteriaceae > Bifidobacterium > Bifidobacterium sp. UTBIF-68. Next base: position 19,302 of record NZ_JFAN01000043.1, read on the forward strand.
CGTCATCGGCCCGCAGCCTACCGCGTGATCGGTGTAATAGCAGCCGGTGGTCGATACATAGAGCTCGCCGTTCTCGGGTGCAGGCAGCGTGGAGCCTTGTGCCACCTGATACAGCCGGTAGGATGACCGGTCGTAGATGCGGCTGAAGAACATGGCCTGCAACGCCAGCGCGATTCCTAGGAACACCGCTACCAGCAGACCGATGGCCAGCGCGATCTTGCCTCGGAAGGTGCGGGGAACCAACCGCATACGCAGGCGGTGGCGCTCGCGATGCTCGTGACCGTGATGTTCGCTCATGGCAGCCGGTACCCTTTCCCGCGGGCCGATTCGATGGCCCCGCGTCCGCCGGCGTGTTCGATTTTCTGCCGCAGCGTGTAGATGACGGTTTTCGCTGCGCCCGTGCTGGCCGAGCCGTCCGGCCAGACGGCGGCGATGAGCTCGTCGAGACCGACCCATCCGCCGTCCGCCTCGTCCAGATGCCACAGCACCGCGAATTCCTTGGCCGTCAGGTTCAGCGGGGTCTCATGCCAGTACGCGAGCCGACGTTCGCAATCGATCATGAGCGGGGAGGGTCCGGTTCCGGAGTCCGGACCGGGGCCGCCGCCGAAAGGCCCGCGATGGCGCGAATCGTGCCGCAGCAACGCGCGGATGCGGGCCGACAGCTCCCGGAAGGCGAACGGCTTGGCCAGATAGTCGTCCGCGCCGAGGTCCAGCCCCTCCACGCGGTCCTCGAGGCTGCCGGAGGCGGTGACCATGAGCACGCTCACGTCGATGCCCATCGAACGGATCGTCGTCATCACCGTGTCGCCGGACATGACGGGCAGATCGCGGTCGAGCAGCACCACGTCGATGTCCTCCCGGTGCGCGGCGAGCAACTCCAGCGCCTCGACGCCGGTCCCTGCCGTCCAAGTGCGGTACCCCTCATGCCGCAGCGCGTCGTCGAGCGAGGCGACCATGCCAGTGTTGTCCTCGACGATCAGTATCCCCGCCATCTCCCGCAGCCTCACGATCCGGTCATTCCCCGTGCCGGTTTCCCGCACTGATTGCCCCGATTGCCGATATGCCGACCTCTACCAGATGTACTCCACGGGGTCGTCGGTGCTGCTTGACGACCAGCCCTGCGCCGCCTTGCAGCCGCGCACGCGCGAGTCGTTGAAGTCGTAGCCGAGCTTGTCCTTTGCGTCTGTAAAGCCCTCAGTCTGGAGCAGGGTCTGCCCGTCATTGAAGTCTTTGACCGTATAGCTCGCGGGCACCACACCCTCGCGTTTCATGCAGTCGACGACCGCCTCCTCCACATTCGCATAGAGATTCGGGTTGCCCTGCTGTTGCCCGTACAGCCGCTGCACGTGATCGAATCGCAGATAGCAATCGGCGTAGGCGTCCTTCCAGGCCTCCTCCTGCGCGTCGGTGCCAGGCATGTGGCTCATGATGTCCATCATGCCGTTCGGGAACCGTTCGAGCTTCGGCTCCTTGAATCCGCGGTCGATCATACAGGTCTTGTAGTCCGACCAGACCTTCTCATACGCGGCGGTGGAGACTCGCCCCTCCTTCTTGGCCTGCTCGAGGATGGGACGCTCGTAGTCGTCCACGTACGGATCGTTGAGCACCTCGTCGATGTATGCGGGCAGTGAACTTGCCAGACGTCCGTTCTCGTCCGCCTCATACAAGGTGGACGCCGGGCCCTGCTGTGCGGACGTATCACCGGTTCCGGCGGCGTTCGACGTCCCTGGCTTCCCGTCGCCGGAGATTCCCGGGACCGCGCATCCCGCGAGTCCCAAGGCCAGCGCCATCGTCAGCATCACGGTCGCGGCGATGCGCGGCCTTCCGTTCAACCATGCCATCGAAACCCCCTTGTTTGCGGGCGATTCGCGCCCCGCCAATCCAATCCGTATGTCCCATTCTAGGAAGCCGGTGTCTGACTTTCGCCTGACTTTGCGAGCATGCCGGTGGGACCATGGCAGTACCCGAAATGGCAGAGACGACGGGCGGGACGGCGAACCGGAAGGGGCTTCATCATGGCGAGACAAACGAGCCGAAACGACGGTGGCGGCAGTGGACTTGGCGGCGGCAGGCGGCGTGGGCGCGTCTCTGTCACTTGGCTGCTGCTAGCGGTCATCCTGACCGCGGCAATCAGCGTGGGAGCCTGCGCGTTCCTGCTGCCCGACCGGCATCCGGCGGTGCTGGCCCGCGCCGGCGAGATCACCAGCGCGCCCGTCGCCGCCCAGCAGTACGACGCGAAACGGCAGATCACCGTGGTTCCCACGGTATCCGCGCCGCGCAAGGTGCTCATCAACACCTCCGGCACGGTGACCGCTGACTATTCCGCCGGGGGCTTGCATTCCGGTGCGGCTGCGCTGGAGGTCGATGGCCGGCCCATCGTGGCGCTTGCCACCGCGAGCCCGCTCTACCGCGATCTCGCGCCCGGCGACATGGGCGAGGACGTGCGTGCGCTCAACGCTGAACTGACGCGGCTCGGCTACAACGCCAATCCCGAATCCGACCAGTATTCCAGCCTCACCTACTGGGCGGTCGTCGCCCTGTTCGGCAATCTCGGCGTCCGTTCGGACGGCGTGTTGCCGCTCGCGGACGTGATCTGGCTGCCGCAGGACGGAGCCACGGCCTCCTCATGGCAGGCGGCGACCGGCACGATGGTAGCCACCGCCTCGCCGATCGCTGAGATCTCCGGTACCATCACCTCGCTCACCGTGAAGAACGGCACACCCAACGCCGCCGACCAGACGATCACCGTGTTCGGCGAGCAGGGTGTGCTCAAGGCCGGCGCCACGGTGATCGACGACCCCGAATTCTGCGCGCGCGTCACGGCTTCGCGGGATTTCCAGTGGGCGCAGCAGGGCGGCGATCTCAGTCAGGGTGTGGACGCCACGGTGGCGCTCGCCACGCCCGTGGACGTGCTGCGCGTGCCGGCCGCCGCCGTGTTCGGCGTCAAAGGGGACCGCGGATGCATCGCATCCGATGGCAGGACGATGCCGGTGACCATCATCGGTGCGGACCTCGGCGTGAGCCTCATACAGCTGGGCGATGAGGAGACTGCGGCGAGTCGGCAGACGGGGGATGCCGCCGATGGGCAGACGGCCGGAGGTGAATCCGCGGGTGGTGCGGCGGCGTCGGCACAATTCGAAACGCCCTCCCACGTCTCCCTCGGCAGTGCGATTGCAGGTGCGACATGTTCCTGATTCGTGGAAGGCGGCGTGGCAATTCTGCGACCGCGAAGTCGGCATCCACGGCCGAGATTTCCCCCGCCGCCGCGCCGATGCGGGTGGTGGGGGAGGGTCTCGCGCACCGGTTCCCCGGCACCGACGTGCTGTTCGAACACCTGTCGTTCACGCTCGAGGCGGGGCGGATCGTGGCCATCTGCGGACCATCCGGCTGCGGCAAATCCACGCTGCTGTCGATACTCGCGGGTTGGGAGAAGCCGTGGGCAGGCACTGTGGACCGCGGCGGCGTTCGACGGGTGGGCTGGGTGTTTCAGAATCCGTATGGCGTAGCCGAACGCACCGCACTCGATCATGTGGTCTTCCCACTGCTCGCACAGGGGTTGCGTCGCGCCGACGCGGAACCGCAGGCCTTGGAGGCGATGGGCCTGTTCGAGCTCGAATACGCCGCCGACCGTTCGTTCGCGGCCCTTTCCGGCGGCGAGGCGCAGCGGCTCATGCTCGCCAGAGCCGTCTGCTCGAAGCCCGACATGCTGCTTGTGGACGAGCCGACCGCACAGTTGGATACGCGTACTGCGCATAGCGTCAGTCATGTGCTCGGCAACCTTGCTGGCCACGGCATGATTGTGGTCGTCGCTACTCATGACCGCGACACGCGCGACGCCTGTCAGCAGGTCATCGACCTTGCCGACTATGCCCCGGCCGATCCTGCGCCGGCCGATTCCGCGCCGGAAGGGGAGCGGCCATGAGACTGTCATCCATCGTCTCCGAGGCGGTCCGCAATATCACGTCCGGCGCCTCACGCACCATCATCTGGTTCCTCGCGCTGGCCGTGGCCAGCACGCTGTTCGGCGGTTTCGAGGCACTGACCATCATCGGGCAGGAGAGCACCGCGGCGGCACGCATCGAGTCCGCCGCCGACGTGACCACCATTGTCAGCCCTGTCTCCGCCATCGACGGGGCCGTCTGCGACCGTCTCACCGAGGCCCAAGGAGGGCCCAGCGCATCCGGGGCCATGCGCGAGAGCGAGCAGATCACACCTCGTTCGACCCCCGGACGCAGCATCGGCTCCTATGAGGTCACCGCCGGCATGATTCGGCTGCTCGCGTTGTCATCGGTGTCATCGGCATCAGCGGCGGCCAACGCCGGCCATGGCTCACCATCCAGTTCCTTTCCCGCCTCTTCAGGCCAGACGTCCTCCTCCGCGAATCAGCCGGCCGCCGACGCGAGCGGCATATGGGTTTCCACTGCGCTCGCCCACGATTTCGGCTGGGCCAAGGGAAGCCTGCTGGAGACCGATCATGGTGATATCCCAGTCGCCGGCGTCTTCGACTGGCCCAACGACGGGCGCGACACCCGCTTCGTGTACGCGCTCATCGTGCCGGTATCCAGCAGCGCCAAGCCATTCGCCGAATGCTGGGCAAAGCAGTGGCCGCAGACCGAAGCGCTCGACCTGCTGCTCAACGAGACCGCTATATCCGGCGTGGCTGACGCCAATACACTGCCCGGCGTCACCCAGCTCAACAAAAGCCACGACCGACGATACAGCGCCGACAGCCTCTATGAGACGCGCATGACCCGCGTGCTGCCCGTCGCGGCGCTCGCCGTCGGTGTCGTCATCGGTATCGCCGCCGTGCGCCGCCGCCGACTCGAATACGCCGGCGCGCTGCACTGCGGGCAGCGCAAAGGGGCCCAACTGCTGACCGCGTTGTGCGAGATGCTGATCACGTCCGGGGCCGCCATCGCCGTGACCCTGCCTCTGCTTGCCGCGCTGTGTTGGCGACTCTCTCCGTCCGACCCCGCAGTGGTGTTCCTCGCGGCGGCGCGTTCTCCTGCGACCATGCTCTCCGGCGCCCTCGTCGCCACAGCGCTGGCCGTGCTCGCCGTCCGCGAATCCCGCCTCTTCCGCCTGTTCAAGGCACGGTAGCATACCGCCGAATGTGGCGCGTGCCAGGTCTCGACCCGACTCCGCCGGTCCTTACTCGAAACATCCCACCGAATCCGGCGAGGGACGAGTACCATGAAGACGTTTGCATGAGCCGTACGTTTTCGGGAGGAACACCATGACCGACCAGTCCGCCGCCGCAGTCGACGTCGCACATCTCAAGGATTATTCGCGTGCGTTCAACGCCGACCGCGCCAACCTCGTGGCCGCCAACGCCGCAGTCTCCACCGGCGTGCTCGCCGCCGCCACTGACTACCGGGGCCTGAGGAGCCTGCCGCGCGACTTCTCCATCGAGCTCAAGCAGGGGTCGATCACCAATCAGGAACGTTCCGGTCGCTGCTGGATGTTCGCCTCGCTCAATACGCTGCGCTACGAACTCATGCACCGTTGGAACCTCGAGGATTTCGAATTCTCCGAGACCTACCTGTTCTTCTGGGATGCCATCGAGAAGTCGAACACTTATCTCGAGCATGTGCTGGATACGCTGGACGAACCCACCGACTCCCGCATCTTCGAGGTCATCAACGACGGGCCGTCCGACGATGGCGGCTGGTGGCAGATGTTCGCCGCGCTGGTGAACAAGTACGGCCTCGTGCCGAAGTCCGCCTATCCGGAATCCGCGAACTCCCGCGATTCGGACGCCTTCAAGCAGTACCTCAACACCAAGCTGCGCGAATTCGCCGCCGACCTGCGTCGCAGCCATGAGGCTGGCGCGTCGACGGAGACACTGCGCGAAACCAAGCGCAAGGACATGGCCACCGTCTACCGCATCTGCGCAATCGCGCTTGGCGAGCCGCCCGCCACATTCGACTTCCTGGCCCGGGTCAAGGACGACGATGACAAGGATGATGCCAAGAACGACGGCGCCAAGGCGGCTGACACCAAGGCCAAGCCGGAATCCGGCAAGGATGAGCGCCGGCAGATCCGTGAGACCGGCATCACCCCGCTCGAGTTCTACCGTAAGTACGTGCCGGTGGACGTCAATGACTTCGTCACCATCTCCAACGCCCCGATGAAGCGCACGCCATTCGGCAAGCGCTACCGCATCCTCTACACGGCGAATGTCATCGAGGCGGGCGATATGGAATTCGTCAACGTGCCGCTCGACGTGTTCAAGAAGGCGGCCATCGACCAGCTCAGCGCCGGCCATCCCATCTGGTTCGCCTGCGACTGCATGCAGTTCGCCTTGAGGGGCGAGGGCGTCTTCGACCGCGACACCGTGCGCGTGGACCAGCTCTTTGGCACCGAATTCACGTTCGACAAGGCCGACGGCCTCGAATACGGCGACAGTCCAAGCAATCACGCCATGACCTTCACCGGCGTGAACCTCGATGCCGACGGTCGTCCGGACCGTTGGAAGATCGAGAACAGCTGGGGCAAGGACAACGGCAAGGACGGCTACTACGTGGCTTCGGATGCATGGTTCGACCAGTACGTCACCGAGCTCATCATCCGCAAGGATATGCTCGACCAAGCCACCCTCGACCTCACCAAGGCCGAACCCGTCGAACTCGAGCCCTGGCAGCCTCTGACCCGCCGCTGCCGCTGATTGGTGCGATTCGGCTACTATCCTCAGGGTGAAGACCGACATGCTTTCGACTTGGCATGTGGCTCCCCTCTCTAGGGGCTGCACCAAGTGATTGTAGGGAAGTATCTCCAAGACGAATGATGGGCGATCTGCCTGCATCAAACTGCTGTTGTAGGGGAGTGCCGCTATTCTGAAGCGGTTGTAATCAAGTCCCCAAACCGTTCAAACCAGAAGGTGCATTGTGGCTCAATCCAAACTCGATGAAGTCGTATCCCTCGCGAAGCGTCGCGGCTTCGTGTTCCCCGCCGGCGAGATCTACGGCGGCACTCGTTCCGCTTGGGATTACGGTCCGCTCGGCGTCGCGCTGAAGGACAATATCAAGCGCGAATGGTGGCGTTCGATGGTCGTCACCCGTCCTGACGTGGTCGGTGTCGACACCTCCATCATCCTGCCTCCCGAGGTGTGGGTGGCCTCCGGTCATGTGAGCGTGTTCAACGACCCGCTCGTCGAGTGCCTCAGCTGCCACAAGCGCAACCGCGCTGACAAACTCGAGGAGTCCTACGCGGAGAAGCACGGCGACAAGCTGCCGGAGAACGGCATGAAGGACATCGTCTGCCCGAACTGCGGCACCCGTGGCGAATGGACCGAACCGCGCGACTTCAACATGATGCTGCGCACGCACCTCGGCCCTGTCGAGGACGAGAACTCGCTGCACTACCTGCGTCCGGAGACCGCCCAGGGCATCTTCGTGGACTTCAAGAACGTGATGACCTCGTCACGCTCCAAGCCGCCGTTCGGCATCGCCAACATGGGCAAGTCCTTCCGTAACGAGATCACGCCCGGCAACTTCATCTTCCGCACCCGTGAGTTCGAGCAGATGGAGATGGAGTTCTTCGTCAAGCCCGGCACCGACGAGGAATGGCATCAGTACTGGATCGACGCCCGCACCCAGTGGTATCTGGATCTCGGCGTCAAGCCCGAGAACCTGCGCCACTACGAACACCCGAAGGAGAAGCTGGCCCATTACTCCAAGAGGACCGTGGACATCGAATACAAGTTCGGTTTCCAGGGCTCCGACTGGGGCGAGCTCGAAGGCGTCGCCAACCGCACCGACTTCGACCTTTCCGCGCATGCCAAGCACTCCGGCGAGGATCTGAGCTACTTCAACCAGGCCACCGGCGAGAAGTACATCCCGTACGTCATCGAGCCGGCCGCCGGCCTGACCCGCTCCCTCATGTGCTTCCTCGTGGACGCCTACGATGTGGATGAGGCTCCGAACACCAAGGGTGGCGTCGACAAGCGCACTGTGCTGCGTCTTGATCCGCGTCTGGCTCCGGTCAAGGCCGCCGTGCTGCCACTCTCCAAGAAGCCCGAACTGCAGGAGGTGGCCCAGAACCTGGCCGCCGATCTGCGCTTCAACGAGTGGATGATCGATTACGATGAGTCCGGCGCCATCGGCCGTCGCTACCGTCGTCAGGATGAGATCGGCACCCCGTTGTGCATCACCGTGGACTTCGATACCCTCGAGGACCACGCCGTGACCATCCGCGAACGCGACACCATGGCCCAGGAGCGCGTCTCTCTGGACAAGGTCGCGGACTATGTGGCCGCGCGCATCAGCGAAAAGCGCACGCGTGTGCCGCTCAAGCCCGTCGAAATGGGCGGTGAGCCGTGGCCGGCATCCGGCATCCAGGAAGCCGGCGGCCTGTACTGAGCCAGGCCTGTATTGTATAGCGGCTCCCCTCGAAAAAGGGGAGCCCCTGTTGTTTGTACGAGGAACCACATGGCAGACTCCGAACCTGAGACCGTGCTTGCCGAGCGTCACGAGACCGACAACCTCGACCCGCGTACGGATGCCTCGGCACGACCGGATTCTCCGGTGCATATCTCACCGGTACAGCTGGGAAACATCACCGTGCCCACGCCGGTCGTGCTTTCGCCGATGGCTGGCGTCACCAATTGGCCCTTCCGTGTCATCTGCGAGGAATACGGTCCGGATGGGCTGTATGTGGCCGAGATGATCACCGCACGCGCATTGGTGGCCCGCAACCCCAAGGCGCTGCGTCTGTGCCATTTCGCACCCACCGAGAAGATTCGCTCGTTGCAGCTGTATGGTGTGAATCCCTCCATTACCGAACAAGCCGCCAAAATCGTGGTCGATGAAGGCATGGCGGATCATGTCGATCTGAACTTCGGGTGTCCGGTGCCCAAGGTCACCAGACGGGGAGGAGGTTCTGCGCTGCCGTGGAAGACAGATATCTTCACCGAGCTCATCTCCCGTGTGGTCGCGGTCTGCGAACCTGCCGGAATTCCGGTCACGGCCAAGATTCGAGTAGGCATCGACCATGCGCATGAGACCTTCCTGCAGGCAGGCCATATCGCTCAGGAAGAGGGATGCAAAGCGGTGACGTTGCATGCCCGCACCACCGCCGAATACTATGGCGGGCATTCGGATTGGTCGCGCATCGGCGAGCTCAAAGAGCATCTCGATATCCCCGTATTCGGCAATGGCGATATCTGGGGCGCGCAGGACGCTCTGGAAATGGTCCGTGAAACCGGTTGCGATGGCGTGGCCATTGGCCGCGGATGCCAGGGTCGGCCATGGCTGTTCGCCAATATCAAGAACGCCTTCCAAGGAAGCCCGGAGCGCATCGATCCGAATCTCGGTGAAGTCTGCCGGGTGATTCACCGCCATGCCGAACTGCTGATCCAGTTCTATGACGGCGACGAAATGATGGCGGTGCATGACCTGCGCAAGCATATCGCCTGGTATCTCAAGGGATTCCCGGTTGGCGGATTCACGAGAAAGGCGTTTATGGAATGCGAATCCCTCGCCGATGTGGATCGGGAGATCTCCCGGCTCGATCCGGCGATCGAATACCCCCCGCGGGTATTGGACAAGCCGAGAGGCCGAGTGCGTTTCGCCAAGAAGGTTCATCTGCCATATGGCTGGCTGGAATCGCGTACCACCACCCATGAGGAGCGTGAAAACCTTTTCGGCGACGATCCCATGGATGCAAGCTATTAACGGCTGTTGATACAGAAAAAATAATGCACAACACGCACTATTCCATGTGCGAATTCCCTCCACGAGTAGAGTCGGTGCGCTACTCTTGGGTGTAACCGTGAAGTGACAGGAGCCAAACGTGAGCGAGATCGCCCAGACTGAGTTCAACGACAAGACCAATATCAAGGTCGTCGGCGTAGGCGGAGCCGGCGGCAATGCCGTTAACCGTATGATCGCCGAAGGATTGCAGAACGTTGAATTCGTAGCGATAAACACCGATGCGAAGGATCTGTTGCGATCCGACGCCGATGTCAAGATCTCCCTGTCCGACAAGTCCAGCCGTGGGCTGGGCGCCGGTGCCGATCCGGAGCGTGGCGCGAAGGCAGCCCAGGACCACCAGTCCGATATCGAGGAATCCCTCAAGGGCGCCGATATGGTGTTCGTCACCTGCGGTGAGGGCGGCGGCACCGGTACCGGTGCAAGCCCCATTGTGGCTCGTGCGGCTCATCAGCAAGGTGCATTGACCATCGCGGTGGTCACCCGCCCGTTCAGTTTCGAAGGTCCGCAGCGTTCCGCGTCCGCCGACTACGGCATTGAGAATCTTCGCAAGGAAGTCGATGCCCTCATCGTCATCCCCAACGATCGTCTGCTTGAATTGTCCGATCGGTCCATCGGCATCATCGAGGCGTTCAAGACCGCCGACACCGCACTGCTCGCCGGCGTGCAGGGCATCACCGACCTGATTTCCATGAACTCCTACATTCATGTCGACTTCTCCGATGTGAATTCCATCCTGCGCGGCGCAGGCACCGCATTGTTCGGCATCGGTTCGGCGCGGGGCGAAGACCGTGCCACCCAGGCCGCCGAAATCGCCATCAGCTCGCCGCTTCTTGAGGAGAGCATCGAGGGTGCACATGGCGCGCTGATCAACATCGCCGGCCCGACCGACCTGAAGCTGCAGGAGGCCTCGGCCGCCACCGAGCTGGTGCGCAAGGCCATCCATCCCGAGGCCCAGATCATCTGGGGTCTGGCTTTGGACGACGCCTACGGCGACGAAGTGCGCGTCACGGTGATCGCCGCAGGATTCGATCATGTTTCCACTCAGGACGACGCCGATCAGCCGGCTGTGGCTCCGGTGGTGCCGGCCCAATCCACCCGTCCTGCGCCCGCTTCGGCTGCTTCGCAGACTCCTGCCCAGCAGGCGGCATCCGCCCAGCAGACCACACGGCCGGCGTTCGCGCCTGCCACCGGCGACTCCGCTTCGCTGCCTTTTGATGATCCGACCTCGGAGCATCCGACCATCTCCCTGAACGATCCTGCGGGTGACCTCGACATCCCGGACTTCCTGCGCTGAAAGGACTGATCCATGGCTGGGTTCATGAAGAATGCGATGTCCTATCTGGGCATGAGCGACGTTGCCGATGACGATGACGATTTCGTCGAGGAGGAAGAGCAGAAGCCTCAGCCGAAGCCGACGTTCGATTCCGACCATACGGTGACGCCAATGACCCAAGCGGCACCCACGGCAAGTCAGCCTTCATCGAAGACCACGCCTTTCCAAGGCAGCGGAAGGGTGAATCGAATCACTACGATTCACCCCAAGTCCTATGAGGATGCACAACTGGTCGGACGAGCACTGCGGGACGGGGTGCCGGTGGTGTTGAACCTTACCGGCGTATCCGAAGCCGTGGCGTACCGCATTGTCGATTTTTCCGCTGGCGTGGTGTTCGGTGTACGCGGTTCGCTCGAACGCGTCACTCCTCGAGTGTTCCTGCTTAGTCCGGCACAGGTCAACATCAAGGTGGAGGAGCCGGCCAATCCGGCCTCTGCACGGGATTTGTTCTCTGATTGATCTGTTCGGTCGTACTGATCGATTGGAATCCGGATTGACAAGCAGGTCAATTAACCGCTCCTGCAGTCTTCTTCAAGTGGCCGACTCCTCAACGGGAGCCGGCCACTGTGCATGATATCCCCATTGAGCTCCCAGCAAACTTTTCACTCGGTCTTGCTAGCCTTGCCTCATGTTGTCCTTTACTTTTGCCCTGATCGGCCGCATCCTGGGCTGGCTGATCAACGCGTATATCACGGTGCTGTTCATCCGCATGATCCTGGACTGGGTGGCCATACTGGCCCGCAATTGGTATCCGCGAGGCATCGTCGCACAGCTCATCAATCTCGTGTACACCATCACTGAGCCGCCACTGCGCTGGCTTCGCCAATACATCAGACCACTGCCGCTGGGCGCAATCAGCTTGGATATGAGTTTTCTCGTCCTCTACTTCGCGCTGGTGATACTGGAGAGCGTCGTATACATGGTCTTTTAGGCCATGATGCAAGGTGTATATGGCGTTTATGAGTTGTATATGCAGTTTTATTGAGGCCGATACGGCATGTCGCACCTAGAAAATCGTCGCTGAGCCCCATGAATCGCTGGGGTCGTGATAGCATCAGTACTTGATACCAACGTAAGCGAGGGCAAAGCCCCAAAGCGAGGTGCAATATTTATGGCTCTGTTGACGCCGAAGGATATTAGGGAGCATACCTTCCAGACCGTGCGATTCAAGGAAGGCTACGATGTCGACGAGGTTGACGACTTCCTCGATCAGGTCACGGAGACCGTTGAGGCTCTTGGCCGTCAGGCAGTGGCCGGCGGACAGGCCACTCAGGCTCTGGGCCCCGATGTAACCAAACTGAATGCCAAGATTTCCGAGCTGACCGGTCAGGTGCAGCAGCTGCAGGCTGAGAATGCGCAGCTGAAGAATGCCACCCAGGGTCCTCAGGCTTCTGCAGAGGGCGAGAAGGCCACTCAGCTGGCTGCGGCGAAGCTCAGCGAGGCAGAGGAATCGAATCGTGCTCTCGCGGCACAGAACGATCAGCTCAAGGGTCAGGTTGACCAGCTGAACGCCCAGATCGATCAGCTTACCGCTCAGGCGGCTCAGGCTTCCGGCAACCAAGAAGCCGTCGGCCAGCAGATCGCCGCCATCCAGAAGGAACGCGACCAGTTCCGCGCCGCCAACGAGGAACTGTCCCGCAAGCTGGCCGAAGCCCAGCAGCAGGGCGGCGTGGCGCAGCAGCAGGCTGCCCAGATTCAGGAACTGTCCCGTCAGCTCGAAGAGGCCAAGCAGCGTGAGAACCAGCTGCGTTCGCAGGTTTCCAAGGTTGAGCCGAGCACGGAAACCGGCTCCCTCCAGAAGATCGCCGGTGCCGCATCCCTGCCGGGCAGCGAGCCCGAGCGCGCCACTGCAATGCTGACTCTGGCCATGCAGCTGCACGATCAGTACGTGGAGAAAGGCAAGACCAAGGCCAAGGAAATCACCGAAGCCAGCCAGGCCAAGTACAACGATCTGGTCACCAAGGCCAACACGTATTCCGATCGCACCCGTTCCGAAGCAGACGCCTACCGCGACCGTGTGCATTCCGATGCCGACGTCTACTCCAAGAACACGCGTTCCGATGCTGACGCCTACTCCGAGAAGACTCGTCAGGACGCCGACAACTACTCCAAGACCCAGCACACCGATGCCGATGAGTATGAGGCCGAGGTGCAGCGTCGCGCATCCGAGTACGACAAGCAGACCCGTTCCGCCGCGGATACGTATGCGCAGCAGGTTCGCGACAACCTGCAGCACCAGTCCAAGGTCATCGAGGGCAACATCCAGAGCCTCAAGCAGTTCGAGACCGAGTACCGTGCACGTCTGACCGAGTTCCTCGGCCAGCTCGCCGCCCAGGTCTCCGAGTCGAACAACTACGAAGACCAGACCTCATCCAAGGCCAACTGAGTCGTAGGCAGGGTATAGTCATATGACGAACCAACAGGGACGGCTGCGCATGCGCGTGGCCGTCTTTGCATGTGTATCGGCAGCCGCGTTGATTGTCGATCAGCTGACCAAAGCATGGGCATTGGCGGCATTATCCAGCGGTCAGACCATCCGTGTGATACCGGGTCTGTTGTCGCTGACATTGGTGCGCAATCCTGGTGCCTCACTCGGTATGGGGGCAAACGTCACGTGGATTATCTCATTGCTGGCTATCGTGGCTTCGTGCGCGTTGCTGTATTTCGGTGTACGTTCAGTGTCACTGAAATGGACCGTGTCCTTGTCCCTTGCCTTCGCCGGCGCGTTCGGCAACCTCATCGACCGTGTGATGTATGCGGATGGGTTCCTCAATGGCAAGGTCGTGGATTTCCTGAACTATGGATGGTCAGTCGGGAACGTGGCGGACATCTATCTCGTTGCGGCAGGTGTGGCCATCGTGGTGCTGATTCTGCTCAACGAGCCGTTCTCCACCGCAGATGCGGATGAAGCTCACGCCAACAACGCCGAATCCAATGGAGCAAAGGTGGACGCCGAGTAATGAATCGTATGATTCCTGCTCCCGACGCTCTTATCGGCAAACGATTCGATATCGCCGTGGCCAAGATGCTCGGCATATCACGGTCCAAAGCCGCCGACCTGATTGATTCCGGCCAGGCGCGTGTGCTCGGCCGCGACATGGCGCGATCCAGCACCTTGACGGCGGGGGAGACCGTCGAATTCGATCTGGCGGAAGAACACCAGGAACCCGAGCCCATCGCCAACGACATGGCCGTGGTGTACGAAGACGACGACATCGTAGTGGTCGACAAGCCGGTGGGTGTGGCAGCCCATGCTTCCATCGGCTGGACTGGGCCCACGGTGCTGGGCTCATTGCGCGATCGCGGTGTGCATATCACTTCGCTTGGCGCGGCAGGACGCGAAGGCATTGTGTCCCGTCTGGATGTGGGCACGTCCGGGCTGATGCTTGTGTGCAAGTCCGATCTGGCCTATACGGAAATGCGCCGCCAGTTCGCCGAGCATGAGGTGAAGAAGACCTATCATGCCTTGGTGCAGGGGTCTTTGAAGCAGAACAAGGCCACTATCGAGGCGCCGATCGGCCGAGCCAAGGTGTCGGATTTCCGATTCTGTGTCACGCCCGCCGGCAAACCGGCCGTGACCCACTGGGATGTGTTGGAACGGTTCGGCCATGAGGCTACGCTCGTCTCCGTGAATCTTGAGACCGGTCGCACCCATCAGATTCGCGTGCATTTCTCCTCAATCGGGCATCCTCTGTGCGGCGACCCGATGTATGGTGCCAATCCCGTGCTCTCCGAAGCGCTCGGTCTCGATCGTCAGTGGCTGCACGCCATGAAACTCGAGTTCCGGCATCCGCGCACCCATGTATGGACCACCGTCGAATCCCATTACCCGGCTGATCTGGCGCATGCCCTTGAGATCATGCGCGACCGTCACGCCGAGCAGCCTGCAGCCGTCGCTGAGGCGGACACCGGCTCGCCTGATACGTCGGTCGCGCTGTCCGATTCGGCTGATGTGCACGGTTCAGACGTTATAACCGAATCGGGCGTTGTGCCCGGCTTGGATGGTGTGTTGCCCACCCCGGCCGTTGCCGGAGCCGAACCGACGCCCGACGTCTCCCCCGTCGCCAGTTCTCGTCGACTGATCTGCAGAGACGATGTGACGCCCCGCCCTCTCTTGTGATGATTCATGGAAGACGCGCGGGGCGTGGGTATCATCGTCTCTCCGGACGCTACTTGCATAAACTTCTTCGTCATGCGTCCTGGTAGTGTGCTCCGACTTGAAGCTAAACGGTGTTGACACGGCTTGTCGAGCCAGATCAAGGTATGTGGTGTGGTTCCAGCTTTCCGGGTTATCCACATTCGCGCGTGGAATCAGGTCATATCCGTAACTGACAAGGCTTTAATGCGTGGAGTCCCTTTCTTCCGCAGGCATTTTGTGTCCTTCAGATAGCCCGCGCAGGTGGATTGTGCTCACTTACAGGTACGTTAAGGGGTGTAACTATGTATAAACCACCTGCACCAATCGCAACCAACACCTGTTTGACCTGCAACACAACGTCCTAGGGGACACAAAGAACCTGCAGTATCCGGGAATTGCACGTTCCATATTGATGATTTGAGGATCGTACTCTATTCATCATCGCTGCCAGTTTTTCTATAACCAGTAGATATCTACCGACTGCAGGAATGACAGCATAGTATGAGCGCATGATTCCTAGCAGATATAGGGGATGCCGCGCATGGTCGATAACAGTATCATGGGGACAGGGGAGGGCAACGGATCGTAATGAGAACTGCTGTTGCTACGCGGAGACGTGAGGTCTATAGGTGATGTTCTGTCGTCGTTGTGGGAAGCAATTGCCTGATGATGCCGCATTCTGCATACGATGTGGCACAAAATGTGTTGATCCTGAAACTGAATATAATCTTAGACCTGAATCCTGCCCTGACTTGGAGCCGAATGCCCGATTTCAGATGAAGAGTGACACACCGCATCGGGATTCCGCTTCCGCGTCCTCTGCCGCACATGCGGGTCCACGTACGCTGACATTGGGTCAGCTATCGGCGGCTGAGCTTATTGAATTACTCCAACCTTTGAATGAGAAATTCGTACAGATTAGCGACCTTGAGCATGGCATTCAATCCGCTTACGACGTGATGAAGCGCAACAACACCGAATACTATGCCGGATTGGGCTGCTTCCTGCTCTCTGGCCTGTTCTGTGCTGGGTCTCTGTTATTCGCTCTGGCATCCTCATCGTGGGATCGCACTGCTCCCATCATCGCCCTAGTAGCATGCCTGATTGGACTCATCCTGCTCATACTTGGTTTCAGGCAGCGTCAGGTGTATCAATCCAACATCGAAAACGTCGTCAGTGCGCTCTATCCTGCCATCGCTGCAGATGAGCGTTCCATTGAGGAAATCCGTAAATCTATGCAGACGGATTTACTACGATTCCCCATCACATGCCGCAATGCTGAAGCCAGTGCGTACATGCTGCAGATGCTGATGTGCGGTCGGGCTTCGGATTTTAACACTGCGGTAAATTTGTGGGAAAGCTACGATCATCGGCAGCGGATGGAACAGTTCGAGCGCGAGAAAGTTCAGGAAGCCCGAAAGCAGACGACTGCGCTGACTGTTTCCGCAGTCGCCCAGGTCAGTCAGGCATTCGAATCAAGACGCCAAACCAAGGAATTGCGAGGTTTGCG
>NZ_JFAN01000044.1:0-25614 GCF_006408855.1 Bifidobacterium sp. UTBIF-68
GCCGCCGAACAGGCGCGCGTCGCGTTCGTGCAGACCGCGGATGATGCTCCAGGTGGCGTCCTTGGACCCGTCGTCGACGAACAGGATGCGGCTTCGCGCGCTGATGCGCCCGGTCTCGGTCAGATGCGCGACTTTGGCGGCCAGCACGTCGGCCGTGCGCGCAAGCCCCTCCGCCTCGTTATAACAGGGAAGCACGAAACACACAACCGGCCGGTCGCGGCGGTCGGCGCGCTCGCCAGAACCGGAAGCGTTGGCTCCGGCGTTCGTGGAATCCGCTTCCTGCGCGTTCGTCTCGAAGGTCATCTTCCCATCCTCGTGATCGGTTCAGAGCCGGTTCGTATCCGTCCGGCCCACGCCCATGTGCTATGGACAGTCTACCCGCACGCCGAACATCCGTGTTGTGCGGTTGATGCGGAGTCTCTAATGAGAGTCCAGTCTGGATACCTGCTAGAAACCCCCGGCGGTATTCATGAAAGTGAACAAATCCACGCAATGCACATTCAGCATATTCGCAACGGTGGGAATCTTGAGATGCTTCCATGGGCGGTCGTATGTGTTCTGCGGTTTTTCGAACGTGATGATGGCTGATTGGAATTGGCTGGCCGCTCCAATCAGCCAAGGATCCGCAATACGGATGTCAGCCCAGTCCCGAATCGCCTGCGGTCGATATCCACTGTCGGGGGCGCTGATGACTCGTATGACCTGTTTGAACCCATCGACGATGTGGGGATTGTCTTCCGAATTGATGACGTATTCCTGAATGTCATCCAGCCACGCGTCCAATTCATCGGAGTTGCGTCCGCCATAGGTTTCGTCCCGTACCTTATCCAGTATGCCGACGGTTCCCTCGCGCACCAGTGCCTTCAGCCGGCTCCAGAAAGCTTCCGACAGGGTGAAGGCCGGATTGTAATAATCGTTGTAGGGTTTGATGAGGCAGTTGGTATCGATGAGATATTGCGGTCTTATGGGGTCGAACAGCGGCATCTGCACGGGTTTGGTGAGGTTGTTGGATTCGTTGGCCGTAGTCATATTCCGGCCTTCTTCAACAGCTTGGGGAATGTGAGCCGATTAGTGCCTGTAAGCCTGTATGCCTCTGTATAGGAGGTGCGGCCTTCGGCGACTGAGGTCGTGAGATGATCCAGCAAACGATTATCGAATCGGCTGAGCTTGGTGTTGTAGTAGTCCCCTCCCGTGGCCGCGGTTGCAGAAGCGGCGTCCTGTTCAGCCCAGTGACGTGCTGAATCGGATATGCGGTCGTACTCTTCCTGTGTTATGTAGCCGTTGTTGCGCGCGTGAAGAGCCACGCTGGTCCAGGATACAGGGAATACCTTGCGTGCTTGTGCGATTCGCTCCTCGACGGACAATGAGCTACGACCGTCCTGTTCCCAGAAATCTCTGAATTCTGTGTCGGGAATCAGTATCTCTGCGGCGACGGCGTTGCACGCCTGTTCCAAGCCGTCAGCGGCAGTGGGTATGGCAGCGGCAGCGGACGTAACGCTATCGTTGTACAGCTCGTCCTGCCCCAGCCATAGGTGGACGCACTCATGTATTAGGGAGAACAGGCGTGCGGTTGCTGGTTCGTCCGCGCGATTGACGAATATCAGTGGTGCGTATTCATCGACGAGTGCGAACGCCCGGAACTCTTTGGGGTTGAGCTTTCGGCGGGTGTTGTTTCCCACCACGCCGTTCATCATGATGATGATTTGCGCTTGCGCGGCACGTTCGCGAAGGAATGCGAACGCCTTCACGGGGCCGGACGCTTCCGGCCGCCTGTACCAGTCCGTCTCGATTCCCAATGTGCTCCGGATGGATTGTGCTATCTGTGCCACACCGGATTTGAGCGTCATGGAGTTGATGAAAGGCAGACGTTCGCCGCCATTGTCGATTTGGTCTTGGCGAGCCCAGTCTTGGAGTCTGGACATATCGGTGACTGTGTCTACAAGCTCTCGGGATGGTTCCTTCATCAACTGGTTGCTGATGGTGCGGTGCTCGAATACGGCTGGTGTGTCGTCGATGGGCTCCGCAAGGAAGAAGTAGCTGAAGGGGACATGCAGTTTGTGGCTGAGATCATTGATGTCTTTGATGTTCGGATGCTGTTCGCCGGTCTTCCACTGCTGGATGAGCTGTCGTTGCGGGTCGCTGAGTTGATCGGCGTCTCCAATACGCAGCACCCAGTCCAGTACTGCAGGGGAGATGTCCACGTTCACGGTGGCGCCCATGAAGAATCTCCTTCCCGATCTGCTGCAAAACACGATTACATCGATTGTATAGTGCTTTGGCACCGAAGGCGCCGCCGGCGCGACTCCCCGTCGCCGTGGGTGGCCGGTAGAGTGGGGAGTGTTTGCCGGATTGTTGGCGGCATGGCTGCCGGCGGTTGTGACGGCTTGCGCGGGTGCCGTATTACGTGAGGAGAATTGATGGCTGGGAAGAAGGTTCGCGTGGCGGGGGCGTTGAGCGTGGTGGCGGCGTCGGTCGCGTCGGTGGCGATGCTGGGTGCGGTGTGTGTGGTGCCGGCAAGTGCGTTGTCTGCTACGACGGCGCCGACGAACGCGGCGGCCTCGCCCGCGCACACTGCTGCGACGACAACGGTGACAGCACCGACATCAGCAGCGACGCCAGCGACGGCGACGTCCGTGTTCAGGACGCAGCCTGCCGCCGATTCCTCCGATACGGCGCTCGAGTCGGCGGATGCGATGCCGGAGAATCCGCATGCGGCGTTGCCGGACAAGGTGTCCGCCGAGATCGCGGATGATGCGACGGTGGTGTCGGAGCAGTACGCAATCACCGGCGATGGCGAGTTGAAGGACATTGAGTCGGGTGAGACGGTCACCGATCCGAAGATCGTGGGTACGGAGAGCACGCAGCCTGACCCGTTGGCGAAGACGGATGGTGAGTCGTTCATTCCGGTGAGTGCCGCAGACGTGAAGGAGAAGGTCGCGGCGAACGGTGGCGACGCGGAGGCCGGTGCGGGCGATGCCGCGCCGTCCAGCTATGGCCGCGTCGCAAACGAAACGACATCCGCGACCGCGGCACGTGCGATTCCAGCCGCGTTTGAGAACAACGAGTATGGTGCGTATTGGGGTTCGTACAACGGGACGCCGGCGTTCTTCGAGTCGAACGGCAATCTGTTCGTGCAGCAGGCGAAGGGCGTGGTGGATGTCTCCGAATGGCAGGGGACGATCGACTGGCAGGCGGCGAAGAACGACGGTGTGGAGGGTGCGATCATCCGTTTGAGCTACGGCTGGGGCAACGGGTTCGACGCGCAGGCGCGCCGCAACATTAACGAGTGCAAGCGGCTGGGGATTCCGTTTGGCGTGTACGTGTTCTCGTATGCGGAGAACACGTCGGACGGTGCGAGCGAGGGCGCGGACGTGGTGAATCTGCTGCGTCAGGCCGGTGTCGCTCCGGGTGATTTGAGTTACCCAGTGTTCTATGACTTGGAGCGCTGGAGCTACACGGGGCACGTCAGCCCGACGAGCCCGGCCGTATACGAGGGCATGGTGAACGCGTGGTATGGGCAGTTGCAGGCCGCCGGATACACCAATCTGAGCGTGTACTCGTATACGAGCTACCTGAACACGGCGCTTAACAGCGCAAGTATCCATGCGCGCACCCGGTGGGTGGCGCAGTACGGCGCGCGCATGCAGTACACGGATTGGTCCACAAACGACCGCGGCTGGCAGTACACCAGCAGCGGCCGGATTAACGGCATCACCGGGAGCGTGGATTTGAACGCGTTCGGGTATAATACTCCGACATCGCGGTATCGCGAAGTGCTTATTGACGGAAAGTGGTATTACATCGACGCGACGACTGGCAAGAAGTCCACGGGCTGGCAGTGGCTGTCGTCAAACGGTGGCAAATGGGTGTACTACGATTCTACCGACGGACACATGCTGTACGGCGAACAGAAGATTGACGGCAAGTGGTACTACTTGGACTTGGGCACTGGTGCCCGCAGGACAGGGTGGGCATACCTCAAGGGTGATGTGAACAAGTGGGCCTATTATGATCAAGACGGTGTCATGTTGTACGGCGAACAGAAGATTTCTGGCAAATGGTATTACCTCAATCCAGTTAGCGGCACGAGGATGACTGGTTGGGTCATACTGCCCGATGGTAGGAATGTGTACTATTCCCCTTACATGATGTATGGGGAGCAGAAGATCAATGGCGCTTGGTATTACTTGGATCCGGTGACTGGTGCTCGTAAGACGGGCTGGCAGCGTCTGAGCTCCAACGGTGGCAAGATTGTGTATTACGGCTCCGATGGAAAGATGGTATATGGAGAACAGACGATTGACGGGAAACAGTACTACCTAGTTCCTGGTACTGGTGCACGGTTCGTTGGATGGCGCCGCGTTGTGACCACTCGGGATCATCGGGGCGACAAATGGGTCTACTACGGTTCAGACGGTGCGATGCTTCACGGGGAAGGGAAAGTATCAGGTTACTGGTACTTCTTCGATGATGGCACGTCCAAGTCGAACGGACGTGTGACGTACGGTTGGAAGAATCTCGGTTCCAAGATTGTGTATTACAGCTGGCCTGAAGGCAAGATGCGGTATGGGGAGCAGAAGATCAATGGCGCTTGGTAATACTTGGATCCGGTGACCGGTGCTCGTAAGACGGGCTGGCAGCGTCTGAGCTCCAACGGTGGCAAGATCGTGTATTACGGCTCTGACGGAAAGATGGTATATGGCACACAATATATCGACGGGCAAAAGTACTATTTCGACCCAGTGACCGGAGCAAAGCGGTAAGTGCGCAGGGGTCAAGAGCTTGTGAAGGGTGTTTCTGCTTATTGCAGCTTGTAATCAATCGTCCTATTAGCGCACAGCGTGCGAACGCACTAAACTTTGTACTACATTGAGGGTGATGTGCAGCTAATAGAGCAACTTGGCTTCAGTGCGTTTACTATGGAAAGCCTATGAGGATAAAGATGCAAGAAGGACAGTCGCTGTCTAAGAAGACTATAACGATACTCGTGCCTTGCTATAATGAACAAGAGTCGCTTCCTCTCCTGTTCGACAGAATGGATTCTCTTGTTTCTAGTAGCAAAGATTTTGATTACAGTCTGCTATTTGTAGATGATGGATCGAAAGACAGGACAAGAGAATTAATTCGCCAGTATTCGCGAACGCGAGCATATGTAGAATACATTTTCTTGTCTAGGAATTTTGGCAAAGAAAAGGCAATGTATGCGGGTATTAAGAATGTCAACACAGACGGCTTGGTAATTATAGATGCTGATTTGCAAGATCCTCCAGAGTTGATTCCTGAAATGGCAAAACTGTGGAAACAAGGATATGATGATGTTTATGCGCGACGTCGGACGCGAGAAGGGGAAACGTGGCTGAAAAAAACAACAAGCCGATGGTATTACGATATATTACAAAAAATATCTGGAGTTGAGATCCAAAAGGACACGGGAGACTTTAGACTCCTTGATAGAAAATGCATTAATGCATTGAAAATGCTCGATGAATCTGAAAGAAATTCCAAAGCGTTATTCAGTTGGATAGGATTCAAAAAAATTGAATTTATGTATGATCGCGATAAGAGAGTTGCGGGAAAAACAAAGTGGAACTATTTCAAGTTGTTCCATCTTGCAATGGATGGCATTACAAGTTTTACGACTGCGCCATTGAAGATTGCCACATGGCTTGGTGGAATTGTGTCATGTTCGGCTGTCATATATGCAATATTTATATTTATTCGTACTCTGATGCATGGTGTTGATGTGCCGGGATATGCCTCAACCATGATCGTTTTGCTGTTTCTGGGTGGCGTACAACTTCTAAGTCTTGGAATAATTGGCGAATATCTGGGAAGAGTATTCATGCAGACTAAAGAGCGTCCTAACTATTTGATTGAGGAAGAGAGACTGAAATCAAATAATGAGTAAGTAGAAGTTTCGAGATTATTCATGCGCCCTAGGGCTATTGAATAAGCAATTAGATAGTGTGTCGATTGTCGTTGTCGTCTGATTATTGCTCGACGTGTGATTGTTATATGGATTGTCCATCAGAATAATTGTATTCTTGCTGGAAAAGAACCTTGGCTCCGAGAATACCGGAGCCAAGAGCATATCTATTTAAAGAATGGAGTGAATTTATGGCTGGTTAGTAATTTATCAATGTAACTTCTGATGATGACAAAACCAGCAGAGGCGTAAGGGATTAAAAGTATAAAGTATGGGAGCACATAGTCAGATTTACCTTCCGAAAGTAGGTGATACAAGAAGCCGCCCAAAAAAGCGATAGCCAAATATAGGTGTTTGAATGTAATATTTTTTCTTGATGACCATAGATATGCGCATGCAAATAAATAGATTAGAGACTGCACTGCATCGCAGAATACATTATATATGGTAAATAGTTTTCCGTGGACAATACTATGTTGAATCCACGATCCGTTAAATGGTTCAAATCCGTGTCCGCCACCAAAACTAATCCATAGGGATTGAAAAGTGGGCTCAGTCCACATTGAACAGACTTTCCTGATAAAGAAAGATGCTGCATAGACGGGCTGACTAATGAAAATAGACAATCTGTCTATAACTGCGTCAGTCGCAATCTCCTGCATCAGTGATGGGTCTCCATGCGCTTGACGGTACACAGTGATGGAATAGCCATTAAACCATCCGGGAAGACGTAAAGCTTCAGACTCCTGTAGGCCCATGGCAAAATGCGACATTAGAGGTATCGCGTGATTGAATACGACACCACCGCTCATTATTGAGAAAATGGAAGTGGTAAGAGGGACGACCATCTTATATCCAATGAATGTTGCAAACAGAGGTATCAATAATATATATTTGTTATTTGTTATTGCTTCGATGAGCCAAATGATACACATTGTTAAAACAAAAATAAGAGCATTTGGCTTAAAAATAGTCGCAAGTATAATTAGAAAGATGCTCGTCGAGGTATGTTTGATAAAAACTGAGGTTCTCTTTGATTCTGTTGCTTTGATTTGTTCTAGAAGAGCAAATAGAGCACAGCATAGGGAAGGAATGTTACCATAGGCGAAATTAGAAAAAAGGAATAGCGGAAGGAAAAGCCCGGTAATCACAATCGATAAGTGAGCTGCTTGTCTAGAATATATCTTGTTTGTTAGTGAGAAAATCGCCAAGACGCATCCAGTAACCATGATTGAGTTGAATAGCCTGATGGCAGTCCAATTTTGATATCCCCATAACCATCCAAATGCCTTATAAAATAAGATGTATCCGGTTTGGAAGGGGTACATTTGGATATATTCATTAAGGTTAATCCCATAGGTGTCTAAATAACCATTATTAAAATCTGTGTTTAAATTTGAAGCAATGTCAATGAGTATTCTCTGGTCTTGTGTGGGAGACCAATTGATTATCGATGTCCATGTAAAACAAACCGCTAATGTATAAATTGCTGATAAGGCTTTTAATGATGCCTGTGACATATTGGTGATTTGTTTATATGTAATTAGAATTATTGCTGTTATTGCAAAAGATATTGGTAGAGATATTGCATTGTTTTTAAAATTCCAAATTTGTGTTTCAGAGAAATCTTGCGCCATGTTCTTGCTTGTGATAGTGGCAGCAATTGTAAGAAGTGTAACAATAATAATGAAAAGAGTATAAACAATAGTTGTCGATATCTTTTTCATTGTAATTCCTAATCTATCTATCATAAAGTACATTGTACAATCACCGTGTATCATTGTGCCTGTTCTAATAGCTATGATGATAGAGAGAGCTGAGAATGAAAGAAGCAAGTGCTACGACTTTAGGTAAAATGACTACTATTCCGCGCTTTCTTGCGCTTGCAACTATGTATGTTATAACCTATATTACCCTCCTCCCCGTTGTTAGGGCCGAAGGGGATGATACTTACTTTATGGAGCAGTTGTCCCACACTGCTCCTGTAGATTGGGTGATTCAACGTTATATGACATGGTCTGGAAGAATCTTTTCTGAATCTTCTGCAGCTTTTTTCCTACCTTTGCCGCAAATTGCATGGCGTCTTGCGGACGCTGGAATGATTGTTCTGTTGTCATACTCGCTGACGCGTATTACATTTAGTGTTTTTTCTATCAAAAAACTATTTATCTCCTATGCGGCTGTATGGCTTATAGCCCCTTCCGTATGGCTCAGTGCTTCATATTGGGTTGCTGGCTCATTTGCGTATCTGTGGCCTGCGGCTATTGGCTGTTTTTCGACATTACTTCTTGTTGGCTTGATTCGCGCAAGGTCTGTTAGATTTTGGGGTATATATATTGTTGCTGCCGTATTGGCTTCACTGGGAGTTGAGCAGGTTGGCCCTTGTATTGTGGCCTTTGGTTTTATAACGGTAGTTGCACTTTATGTCCGAGACAAATCGTTTTCTATTCCTGCTGTTGTGTATACGTTGGCAAGTGCTTGCGCGTTATTGGTCGAATTGCTTGCTCCTGGTTCTGCTGTTCGTAATGAGCGAGAGATGCAGGTGAGATATCCTGAATTTGAGGATATGAGCTTCATAGTCAAAATTTACAAAGGTGTTATTTGGCATTTTGGCTATATGTACAACTATCTTTTTGTATTGGTGTTTGCCATGGCTGTTGTTGCTATTTTCATTGTGATATCCGGCAAAGGCTTGCAACACAAGTTTATATCTATTCGTTCCTGCACTTTTGATGTCGATTATTTATTGGCTTATTTTGTTACTGCGATGATATTTATTGTTGCATGTGCTTCTCAGCTGCGTATATTGTCTACCTTGAGTGTGTTTGATTTGCGCGGAAATTCATCCTCTCTACTGCGCTGGCTCTTGCCATTTGCGTTTTGGATTGTGCTATTGTTTGCTGTCTGGATGCTGGTGATGCGTGTTGACGGTAGCTATTGCTATCAGTTCTTTATGATTTCCGCTGCTATTGCATCTGGTGCTTTAATGTACTTCAGTCCTACTATTTATGCATCCGGTCCAAGATCGATGTTCATTCCCTCGGTATGCTTGCTTTGTTCTTTGTTGCATTTATTGGATAGGCATTGGAGAAATGAGTATCTGTTGCTTTTTGGCATTCCTGCATTTATTTCTATTCTGCATTTTACGCTTAATCTTTATAGGAACTTTAATCTTGTTCTATTTATCTGAGGTAATATGAAATAAGGCGGTGCGCAAACCGATATAATGTTTACGCGTCGCCTTATTTCATATATTGTTTGGCCTTATTCCATATCTTATTTGTTTTACAAATACTCTCTTTTATATCCGCGGTTAAGCGTCTGATAGATAATGCCGAATTGCAGATTCGGATTCTCAAACGGAGCTTTCACGGTGAAGGCTTCCGGCCAACGGCTCATGAACTCGCCGCGCTCTTTTTCGAAGCGGATAGCCTTCTCGCCGGAGGCGTCCGATCCGCGGGACACGGACTCGTAATGGTGGAGTTCGGCCGTGGGAATGAACACCACGCGCAGCTGCTCGCGAATCACTTTCAGACAGAAGTCGACGTCGTTGTAATTCACCGCAAGTTCCTCGGTCATGCCGTGTACCTTGTCGAAGGCCTCCTTGCTGACCATAAGGCAAGCGCCAGTGACCGCTCCCAGATCACGAGCCAGCATGGTGGCCTCGAAATTGCCGGGATAATTGCGAGACGTCTGGTAGTACAGGTGGCCGGGGCCGTCTGGGCCGAAGCTGATGCCGGCATGCTGAATGGTGTTGTCCGGGAACAACAGCTTGGCGCCGGCGATTCCCACATCCTCGCGCATGCAAGGTCCAAGCATCTCCTCGATCCAGTTCGGAGTGATGACCTCAGTATCGTTGTTGAGCAACAGATAATAGTCGCCTCGTGCCTGTTCGGCTCCGAAGTTGATGATTCGGGAGAAGTTGAAGGACCTCATGCCTTCCAACTTCACAACCCTCACATGCGGGTCGTCCTGCTGTGCCATCTCATAGTATTCGAAGGTGAACGGGTCCACGCTGTTGTTCTCCACAACCACGATTTCGTAGTTATCGTAGGTCGTGAACTTACGAATCGAGGCTAGGCAGTTATGCAGAACCGGTACTGCATCCTTGTTCGGAATGATGATGGACACCAGCGGGTGGTCGCCGAGGCTGTAATCAACCTTGAAACGACGCGGCATAAGCGGAGAATCAACGACCGTGCCCTTGATACCGCATCGCTCCAAATGCGTTTCGACAGAAAGACGGCTGCTATCGAGCGTATAGTCCTTCTGGTCGGCGCGAGCGGCAGTCGACTGGCTATGGACGCGCCAATGATAAAGCACTCGAGGCTCATGATGCACATACCGCGACTGCTCTCCGATGCGGAACGCCATGTGCCAATCCTGCGAACCGTCATACTCCTTACCGGGCAGTTCGAGTTTGTCCATGATGGACTTTCGTACGGTAAGGAAATGGCATACGTAGTTCATGCCCAGCAGCAGATCGGGATTCCACTCGGTCTTGAAGAACGGTTCACGATACTTGCCGTTGTCCAGCTTGTCCTCATCGCAATACAGCATGTCCGTGTCGGGATGTTCGTTGATGGCTCGTGTGTAGCAGAATAGCGCATCCGGCTCCAGTACGTCATCATGGTCCAGGAAGCACAGGAAGTCTCCTGAAGCGATCTTGATGCCCTCATTGGTATTCAGCGTGATTCCTTGGTTCTTCTTCAAAGTTACATGTCGAACACGCTGGTCCTTTGCGCACAGTTTGTCCACGGCTTGGCTGAGATCGGCGACTTCTGGAGAGGCGTTTACCAGAAGCAGTTCCCAGTTCGAGTAGGTCTGTTTCATGACCGAGTCGGCCATGGCATGCAAAAATTGAATCGGCGTCTTGTACAACGGCACAATGATGGAGTATTTCGGCTGAATATCGAAGCGCGTGCGCTGCTGAATAGCCAACTCATTGACTGAAGCGCGCTGACGGGTGCGGAACCACTTATCGTAATCACCAGCGGCGCAGGCCGGCTCCGTCTGTGTAGCCCATTGATGGCGCATCAAGTGTGTTTGGGGCGGCAAAGAACACAGGAACGAATCCTGACGATCGCTGTCCGGGAACTTCACCCAGATAATGAACGTATCTACTTGAGGAATATGAAGCGAATAGGATATCTTACGCATGCGCAATCCGGGAAGGGCCGGGTCTGTATTGATTTCTTCGCCCATGCAAATCCAATCGCCCATGGAAATCTGGTTGCCTTGGCCGTCAAGCGCAACGATATCCACATAAGCACTCGCACTCTCATCACCTACTAGCGGAACGGAGACATGGCCGTGAATGATGTCCGTACCGTCGAGGTTATTGATAAGCGCATCCACAAGGACGTGTGAATCACCCAAAAGCATCGCTTTATCGCAATTGCGAATTGCCGAGGCCTCCGCGTTATGTGACAGCCTATTGGCATAGGACATCAGCTGTGCGGCACGCCTGTTGAACGTCTTGGAACCCTGCGCGTGCGTGCGTCCATCCGCATCCACCGCTTGCACTGACACCGTCTGAGCTTGCGCGACGATGGGAAGCACCACAACCGGACCGCTGGTGGCTCGCACCACTTTCGCGGGAACCTGCTTTCCATCGGACATAGTTGAGCTGATGTGGAACTGCCAGTCGTCGGAGAGATGTTCCGCGTGAATTGCGGAATAGATTTTGCCTGGTCCGCGCACCGTTGTGCCGAAGCTCAGCGTTTCGGTGTCGTCGGTGGGGCCCGTTACAGCTGCAGGCCGCTGTCCGTCATCAGTGTTGCGGAAGTAGACGCGCTGTAGATCGATGCCGTCATAGCCCTTGTCGTACAGATACGTTAAGTACATGCCGCAGATGCGCTCGCCAAGGTAGCCGGAGACACGGCGTGCCACCGGTGAATAATGAGAGAAGTCACGCATCTTCTCGTGCATGGAAAGCACATCGAACAGGAACGCAGAATACGCGCGGAACAGTTCGCTACGCATCGCGAACATATTGCAGACATACACCTTCGTCTGATTGAGATACTTCTGTGCGCTCGGCCAGATGTCCGGGTACTTCAGCCGAATGATGTCCATCACGGTATCAAGGTCTTCGATATGATGACCGAATGAATCCCGGTACTGCTCGTAGACAGTGGTCTTCTCCAACGCCTCGATAGGTTCAGGGGCGATGAAATCATGGGCGGTAATGACCTTGCGCATGGCTTCTTCATTGAAGTCGATGCGCCGCAACGTCTCATCGTCATTGCGGTCGAACGTCACGTCGCCGAAAATGAACGGCTCGTGATGGATCGGGTATTCGGTCTTTGAGAAGTTGAAGTACCTACGGTAATGCAGGAAACCGTAATAATCCGCGTCGGTGTTCTGCCACGCCCAATACTGGCCGGTCAGCTCGCAGTAGGAGCGGTTTTTCTCGGAGATCGAATCGCCCTCATCATCATGCAGCATATTGGGCATTCGGGAAGTGGCGAGAGCCGCTCCGACCTGAATTGGCTGCAGCAGAGCATTGTCGGGAATATGCGTGTCTGGTTTATGGCAGGAGACGAACAGCTTGATGTCTTCAGACATGGATGAGCTACTTTCTTTCGCTGACAAATGACAAATGCTGTGTCTAGGATACGTCGTCCCCTCTATGTGGGGATCGACTGTACAACGGCCACAGAGGCTATACGTTGCAGATGGTATCCGTACGGGTGCAACGGTACGATGATACTCATGGCTGAAGAAGTTTTCACTCCTCATAACATCATTGTGACTGGTGGCTGTGGGTTCATCGGGTCGAATTTCGTGCATTACGTGTACGAGAACCATCCGGACGTGCATGTGACCGTGTTGGATGCGTTGACGTATGCGGGCAATCTGGAGAACATCAGGGGGATCCTGGGTGACCGGGTGGAGTTCGTGCATGGCAACATCTGCGACGCGGAGCTGCTGGACCGTCTGGTTCCCGGCCATGACGCGATCGTGCATTACGCGGCCGAATCGCATAACGACAACTCGATCGCGAACCCGGAGCCGTTCCTGAAGACCAACGTGGAGGGCACGTTCCGCCTGCTGGAGGCGTGCCGCAAGTACGATGTGCGCTACCACCACGTGAGCACGGACGAGGTGTACGGGGACCTGGCCTTGGATGATCCGGCGAAGTTCACGGAGGAGACCCCGTACCACCCGTCCAGCCCGTATTCGTCGACGAAGGCGTCGTCGGACCTGCTGGTGCGCGCCTGGCATCGCACGTTCGGCATCCGCGCCACGATCTCGAACTGCAGCAACAATTACGGCCCCTACCAGCATGTGGAGAAGTTCATCCCCCGCCAGATCACGAACATCCTCGACGGCATGCGTCCGAAACTGTATGGCAAGGGTCTGAACGTGCGTGACTGGATCCATACGGATGACCATTCGACGGGCGTGTGGACGATCCTGACCAGGGGCCGCATCGGCGAGACCTACCTGATCGGCGCGAACGGGGAGAAGAACAACCTGACCGTGCTGCGCATGATCCTGAGGATGATGGGTCAGAGCGAGGACGCGTTCGACTGGGTGAGGGACCGTCCGGGCCATGACCGCCGGTACGCGATCGATTCGACCAAATTGCAGACCGAATTGGGCTGGCGTCCGAAGCATACGGACTTCGAGTCCGGTTTGGAGCAGACCATCCAGTGGTATACGGACAACCGCGCCTGGTGGGAGCCGGCGAAGGCCGCCACCGAAGCCAAATACAAGCAACAAGGACAGTGATTCAACCGTCGGATACGAAAACGGCCGCCCAACATGTGGGCGGCCCTGAAAGCGTCTTCAGAATAACACAATGCTTGACGCATCAGACGAGGTTCTGACGGCTGTTGTATATGATCCGGCTCTGAGGATTTGCCCTGATTGCGATGGGGTGTTGGTGTGACGTGGAGGTGAGCATGGCTGCGTACTCTCAGGATGAGTTAATGTCGATTTTGGGCAGACTGATTTCAGGGTGGGAGAACGAGGTTGTCGAATTCAAAGAGGCTAATGAGAATTACTCCACGCAAGATATCGGAAAATACTTTTCGGCGTTATCCAATGAGGCGAATCTGCGTCAGGCCGAGTCGGCTTGGCTGGTGTTCGGTGTGAAGAACAAGTCCCGTGCGATTGTTGGCACGTCTTATGGGCTGAACCCTGAGCGCTTGCAGCAGTTGAAGATGCAGATTACGAGGGATACTGAGCCGCGTTCCTCGTTCCGGGAGATTCATGAGCTCGATACGCCTGAGGGCCGTGTGCTCATGTTCGAGATTCCTCCGGCGCCGATTGGCATGCCCGTCTCGTGGCAGGGTTACTTTCATGGGCGCAGCGGTGAGAGCTTGGTCGCGTTGAGCATTAACAAGCTGGATGCCATTCGAGGTGAGAGCTCGTTGAATGATTGGAGTGCCCAGACGGTTCCTGATGCCTCGTTGGATGATTTGGATCCCGAAGCGGTTCGTTATGCCAGAGAGTCGTTTCTCAAGGCGCATGCGAACCGCTTTTCTCCCGAGGAAGTTTCGAGCTGGAGTGACAGGGAGTTCCTGAACCGCGCCCATGTGACCCGTGATGGCGCTGTCACGCGTGCCGCGTTGTTGCTGCTCGGCAAGGAAGAGTCGGTGGACAAGCTTCCCTCCGGCATGTACGAAATGACTTGGAAACTGGTCGGGCAGGAGAGCGCCTACGAGCATTTCGGGTTGCCTTTTATGCTGACCACCACCAGGCTGTACAGCCGTATCCGCAATATCCAGATTCGTCTGCTGCCTCCCGGAACTCTTCTGCAGCAGGAGGTCTCGAAATATGACGAGCAATCGGTGCTTGAGGCGTTGCATAACTGCATCGCCCATCAGGATTACCGTCGTCCGGCCCGGATTCTGGTCACAGAGCATCCGGACAAGCTCACGTTCGACAGCTGCGGTTCATTCTTCGAGGGCACTCCGGACGATTATGTGCTGGGAGACAAGTCTCCCGACCGTTATCGCAACCCGTTCCTTGTTCGTGCCATGAGCGAGCTGTACATGATTGACCGTATGGGGTACGGCATCAAGCGCATGAACGAGGTGCAGGCGAAGCGTTACCTGCCGTTGCCGGATTATGATCTAAGCGATCCCGAGAAGGTGCGTCTTACCATGTACGGCGGGATGGTCGACCCGGAGTACACGCGTCTGCTACTTAGTAGCACAGATCTGCCGTTGCCTGATGTTCTGGCGCTGGACCGTGTGCAGAAGCATATGGAGATTCCCGCTGCAGCGGCAAATCGTCTACGCCGTCAAGGCCTGATCGAAGGACGTAAGCCTCATCTTCGAGTGACTCCCGTAGTGGCGGCTGCCACGGATACCAAGGCGGATTTCATACGGGCCCATAGTCAGGATGATGTGTTCTATCAGCGGCTTGTGGAGCAGTATCTGAAGACTTTCGGCGTGGCGACTCGTTCTGACTTTAACGATCTCTTGGTCCCGAAGCTCGGTGAGGATCTGTCGGATGGCGAGAAGCAGCATAAGATCGACAATCTGCTGACTGCTATGAGACGAGACGGTGTCATTGTCAATACTGGGTCGCGCAGGTATTCACAATGGCGGCTTGGCGGGCAAAGCGGATAGGACTTCTTTCTGCTTCTTTCTGCAGAATGCAGAAAGAAGCAGAAAGAAGAAAGGCCTCTTGAAGTCGAAAATGTTGGAATTGCAGCATTCTTGTTTTCTGCTGATGGAAAAAGGAAGAAAGGAATTGGTGATTATGTCGTTTGAGTTTGAGAAAGAATTGAAGGTCACGGAGACGAATATCCCTGGCCTGTTGGTGTTTGATCTGCCGGTGCATGGTGACAGTCGTGGCTGGTTCAAGGAGAATTGGCAGCGTGCGAAGATGCTGAAGCTGGGTCTGCCTGATTTCGGTCCGGTGCAGAACAACATCTCGTTCAATGCGAAGAAGGGTGTGACGCGTGGCATCCATGCGGAGCCGTGGGACAAGTACATTTCGATCGCGGCGGGTGAGATCTTCGGCGCGTGGGTGGACCTCAGGCCGGGCGACTCGTTCGGCCAGGTGTTTACGACCCGCTTGGACCCGTCGAAGGCGATTTATGTGCCGCGTGGCGTGGGCAACAGCTTCCAGGCGCTTGAGGATGGCACCGTGTACACGTATCTGGTGAACGCGCATTGGAGCCTTGAGCAGAAGAAGACGTATACGTTCGTGAACTTGGCTGATCCGGAGCTGGACATCCAGTGGCCCATCCCGTTGGAGGAGTCGGAGCGCAGCGAGGCGGACCTGCATCATCCGATGCTCAAGGACGCCAAGCCCATGGCGCCGAAGCGCACGTTGGTGACCGGCTGCAACGGCCAGTTGGGTCATGCGGTCCGCGCGTATGCGGAGGCGCATGGTCTTGAGGGCTTCGAGTACACGGACATCGACACGTTCGACTTCTCCGACCCGGCCGCGTACGAGCGGTTCGACTGGAGCCTGTATGGGACGATCATCAACACGGGCGCCTATACGGCGGTGGACAGGGCGGAGACCCCGGAGGGCCGTCCGGTCGCGTGGAAGGCGAACGCGCAGGGCCCGGCCCTGCTCGCCAAGGTCGCCGGGGAGCATCACATCACGCTCGTGCACATCTCGAGCGATTACGTGTTCGACGGGACCGCCGAGGAGCATACGGAGACGGAGGCGTTCGCCCCGTTGGGTGTGTATGGGCAGTCGAAGGCCGCGGGTGACATTGCGGTCGGGAATGTGCCGGAGCATTACATCCT
Source organism: Bifidobacterium sp. UTBIF-68 (assembly GCF_006408855.1). Taxonomy (NCBI): domain Bacteria; kingdom Bacillati; phylum Actinomycetota; class Actinomycetes; order Bifidobacteriales; family Bifidobacteriaceae; genus Bifidobacterium; species Bifidobacterium sp. UTBIF-68. Next base: position 16,654 of record NZ_JFAN01000044.1, read on the forward strand.
GCGTTCCAGTTGGGTGATCGGCGAGGGGCATAACTTCGTGAAGACGATGATGGGCCTGTCCGACCGTGTGGCCGACCCCGAGGACAAGCTGGACAAGGTGACGGTGGTGGACGACCAGTATGGTCGTCTCACGTTCACCAGGGATATGGCGGAGGCCATCTTCCACCTGCTCGACAGCCATGCGCCGTATGGCACGTACAACCTGACCGGTTCGGGCGAGGTGAAAAGCTGGGCTGAGATTGCGCGCATGGTGTTCGACCTGACCAACGGCAACGGGGAGAAGGTCAAGCCGATCAGCACGGCCGAGTATTTCGCGAACGCGAAGAACCCGGTCAGCCCGCGGCCGGTCCATTCTGCGCTCGACCTGTCCAAGATCGAAGCGGCCGGCTACACGCCCGCCGACTGGGAGGACAGCCTCAAAGCCTACGTCACCAAGGAGCTCGACAAGTAGGCCTTAGCGCGACCATTACCGATATCCATGCCATACACCGAGCTGAGCGTGGCAGGCGGGATACGAGAAGCGGTTCTTCTCCAGATGGATAGCCGCTTCTTGTTATGCGCCCAATGTATGCGATGAAACCGCACAGACTTTCTGTCCTGTTCGATGCGGTGGAAGGTTATGGGTAAGCTAAGTACGGTTGAAGAGAACGCGCGCTGGAACAGGAAAGCAGGTAGGAACATGAAGGGCATCATCCTTGCCGGCGGGTCAGGTACGAGGCTGTATCCGCTGACCACGGTGACATCGAAACAGCTGCTCCCGGTGTACGACAAGCCGATGATTTACTATCCGCTGAGCGTGCTCATGATGGCCGGCATCCGCGACATTCTCATCATTTCCACGCCGAAGGATCTACCGAACTTTGAGCGTCTGCTTGGCGATGGCTCTCAGTACGGTGTGAACTTCTCCTACAAGGTGCAGCCATCTCCCGATGGACTTGCTCAGGCGTTCATCTTGGGCGAGGAATTCATCGCGGGTGAGCCGTGCGCGCTGGTGCTCGGTGACAACATCTTCTACGGCAATGGCCTCGGCCGCACGCTGCGCAAGGCGGCAGCCGTGGAGCATGGTGCCACGGTGTTCGGATACTACGTGGATGATCCCGAGCGTTACGGCGTGGTCGAGTTCGACGGGCACAAGAAGGCCATCTCCATCGTGGAGAAGCCCGAACACCCTGCCAGCAACTATGCGGTGACCGGTCTGTATTTCTATGACGAGCGCGTCACCGAGTTCGCCAAGCAGGTCAAGCCTTCGGCTCGTGGAGAGCTGGAAATCACCGACCTCAACAGGATGTACCTCGAAGACGGGACCTTGAACGTGCAGACGCTTGGCCGTGGCTACGCCTGGCTGGACACGGGCACCATGGACTCCTTGTACGAAGCGGGCGAGTTCGTACGCACCGTGCAGCGCGCGCAGGGCCTGCCCATCGCCGTGGCCGAGGAAATCGCCTACGAGAACGGGTGGATCAGCAAGGAAGAACTGCTTGAATCCGCCGAGCGGTATGGCAAGAGCCCGTACGGCAAGCACCTCAAGGACGTGGCCGACAACAAAATCATCGTCAAGCCGAAAGATGCCTGAACCAACCGAGGTCATCAGAAGTCGCGTAAGTCGTTTGAAGTTTTTCACACGGAGGAGCACGGAGGAAGAAGTATGCCCACCGTTTCATTCGTTGTCATTGCTTATAACGTCGAGCGATATATTGCCGATTGTCTGCAAAGCCTGCACAATCAGACTAACCCGGATTTCGAGGTCATTGTTGTAGACGATGCGAGCACCGATTCCACGAAATCGGTCATCGAATCCGCGATACAGGGCGATTCGCGCTTCTCGTTAGTCGCTAAAGGCAAGAATGAAGGTGCGCATCTTGCTCGTCGTGCGGGTGTATTGCATACCGTCGGTAAGTACGTGGTGTTCGTGGACGGTGATGACCAGCTGCAGGACACCGCATGCGAAGTGCTTTCCGCATATGCTTCCAGTCGGGCCTTTGACATTTTGCGATTCGGGCGTACCGTGGTTCCCCACGGTTCAGCCAATCGGGAGACAGCGTTCCAAGAGGAACGGTCGTTTAATCTGCATACCGAAGACATGCAGGGCGAAGACGTGTTGAAATCGGTCTTTTCCGAAGACTTTGGAACCCGCAACACGTGGAGCCTTATCGATTGCATGTTTGACGGTGAATTCGTCCGTAAGGGATTCGCCGCAACGCATGATGAACCGCTTGGACGCATGCAGGATTCATACGAGTTCTTCGTATTGGCCTCGCGGGCGGAAACGATGCGATTCTTCACGGAATATCGTGGTCTTCGCTACAATCTGGGCGCTGGAGTATCCGGCTCCGGTCTGGAGACATTGCAGAAATTCGAGCATGGCCATATGGGAATCTACTCCTCCATGAATGCTGTGCTGCGGTATGCGGCTGACTCCGGTGGTGACAACACGACGCGTTGCGCGCAATGGTACAAGCATGTGGTGCTTGGCATCGTGGGACGTGAATGGGTGATGAGGTTGGCAGAGGCGGACCAGATCGCCGGTATGCGTTCATTGCGCCGTATTTGGGGTGACGAGAATACCGCCTACATGCTGTTGGATCCTCTGATGGCGCGCGCGCAATGGTTCGTTGACCATGATGCGGTTCCATCGGATGCGGATCCCTATCGCCGCTGGGTGATGTTGTTCAATAGTATGCATCTGAACAACATCTCAGATATGGTTATTCAGCAACGCGTGGATGATTTCCTCGTGCTGAAGGGGAAGCTGGATAAGCACGAACTCGAAATCGAACAAGCAAAAATCGCTGAGCAACAAGAACGGCGCCAGCGTCAGCTCCAGTTGGAAGAGCAACGCCGTGTGTTGAAAACGGGAACACCCATTCGACGTGTGGTGGATGCAGTGTTCCCGGAAGGTAGCGGGCAACGTAATCTACTGCGTCGCGCCGCTCGCCGGATTCTTCACCGTTAAAGGAACGGAGATATGACTGTAACATCCGAAGGCCGCCACTGGAAACGATGCGGTATTTACTGTATTTACGCTAAATACGGTCATGTAGCGCGCTATGTGGATTATTTCCTGAGTGAGCTTATCGAATCGCTGGATCAGCTGATTGTCGTCGCCAACGGTGAACTGGATGCAAATTCCCGTAAGAGGCTTGAACGATTCGCCGACAGGATTATCGTTCGTGAGAACAAGGGCCTTGACATCGCCGCATACCGTCAGGCGTTGCTTTCAATCGGGTGGGACAAGCTCGTCACCTACGATGAGATCATCTGCCTGAACGATACGATTCTTGGACCAGTTTTCCCGTTCTCGGAGATGTTTGAAACGATGGACGGCAAGGACGTTGATTTCTGGGGCGTCACCGCGTATCCGCATGACATCGCTTTCGGTGAGGAGATTCCGACGCATCTGCAATCGTATTGGCATGCGTATCGGAAATCCTTGGTGTCTTCCAAAGCGTTCCAACGCTATTGGGAGACCATGCCTGTGTATGAAGACTACGCGGAGGCGACACGCAAGCATGAGATGACGTTCACCAAGCGATTCTCCGATCTTGGATTTACTTGGGCCTCATATATTGACTACGACAAGTACCGGTCGCGTTCGACGTATCCGATGCTATATGATCCGGTCTCTCTGATTCGCGACGACCGATGCCCGGTGTTCAAAAAGCGTTCCTTCTTCGTCGAATACCAGTATTATTTCAACCAGACCGCTGGTCAGCCTGGTATGGAACTGCTGGAGTATTTGCGTCGGCGTACCGATTACGACACCGATTTGATATGGGATGCGGTGTTGCCGTCATACAATATCGCGGATATTGCTAAAGCCGTGCATCTCAATTACGTGCTACCGTCCCGTACCGTCAATCCCTGTGAGAATGGAAGTACTCCGGTACGATCGGCATTCATCTACCACGTCTATTTCCTCGACTTGCTGGATCAGACGCTGGAATATCTTGCCAATCTGCCCGAGGACACCGACCTGTATATCACGACAAATGAGTCGAAAATCGCCGACATTCGCAAAGCGATGGATAAGAGTGGCTTCACTCATGCGGTCGATTTCATTCCAGTGCGCAACCGCGGCCGTGACGTATCGGCACTGCTCGTTGGCGCGAAAGACGTCGTGCTCAGCGGGAAATATGATGTCATCGGTTTCGCACACGACAAGAAGTCCGGACAGAACCAGCAGAACGGACATCAGGGGACCGAGACTGAGGGATTCGCCTACAAATTACTGGAGAATACGCTCGGTTCCAAGGACTATGTGCGGAACATCCTTACGTTGTTCGCGAATAATCCGCGCTTGGGTATGGCGACTCCGCCGCCGCCTATCCACGCCCTTTATTTCGCGCATACGGTGCCGCACGATTGGGGTATCAACTTCGACATCACCAAGGATCTGCTGGAAAACAAGCTGAATATCCACGTTCCTCTGGATGAACACAAGCCCAGCGTATCCGCTATCGGATCATGCTACTGGTTCCGTGTGGAAGCGTTGAAGCCCCTGTATAAATATGGGTGGCAGTACGAGGACTTCCTGCCGGAAGGCAAGATGGACGTCGATGGCACCATCTCGCACGCCATCGAACGGGCCAATGGTTACATCGCCCAATCGCAAGGGTATTATCCTGCCTGGGTGATGTCCGACAAGTATGCCCGAATTGAAGTGGATTCTTTGTACTATATCGCGCAGGGTTTCATGGATACCACCAGTGGTGTGCGACGCGGTGAAAGCGTGATGGAGAGTCTCGGTAGCCTGAAGTCGTCGCTGACGTTCGTCGGCAGGCTGCGCCGTACGACGCATCTTGCACTTGGCACAGTATTCCGTGCGGTGACCTATCCGCTGCCCAAGCCTGTGCAGAGCCAGTTGAGGAAAACAGTTTGGGTGCCGATTCACGCGGCATGTGCGGTATTGAAGAAAGTACGTTCCGGTTTGCGTCGATAGCGACGAGCGGCAGGTGGTTCCGGTGAAGAAAGTCAGGAAATCCCCTGTCTGAGTAGGATAAGGTGTTTATGAAGAAAGCATGGGACAGACTCCGCGACCGTTACCATTACTCACTGGTGGTGTTCAAGGAACTCGTGAAAACCGATTTCCAGCTGCGTTACCAAGGTTCCTTCCTCGGTGTGCTGTGGTCGGTGTTGAAGCCGCTGATGTTGTTCGCGGTGATGTACATGGTGTTCGTCCGATTCCTGAAGTTCTCCGACGGCACGCCAAGCTTCGCTATTTCGTTATTATGCGGCACCTGCTTGTGGAGTTTCTTTAACGAGTCTACTTCCATGGGTATGTCCTCAATCGTGAACCGTGGCGATCTGCTTCGTAAGATTCATTTCCCCAACTACATAATCGTCGCTTCCACCACGATGGGCGCCATGATTTCCCTGGCCATCAACCTAGTGGTCGTCATCGTGTTTGGCTTCTTTGCCAATGCGCATTACACGTGGCATGTGCTTTTGGTTCCGTTGAATATCCTGCAGTTGTATGCAATCGCTCTCGGCGTGGCACTGATACTGGCCACGCTGTATGTGTACTTCCGCGACGTCGCCCATATTTGGGAGGTCGTTCTGCAAGCGATGTTCTATGCCACGCCTATCATCTACCCGATTACGATGATCACTCAGCGTGCGCCTGAACTAGCTTGGGTTACTAAGTTGCTCATGCTAGTTCCGACCACGCAGACGATTATGGATATCCGCCATAACCTCATTTCTCCGGAGGATGTGCCGACGATTTGGACGCTGGTGGATAATCGTTTGCTGTGCTTGTTGCCGTATGTGCTGTCCGTCGTGATTCTGTGGCTCGGTATCCACGTGTTCCGCAAGCATAGTGCCAAGTTCGCGGAGGTGCTCTGATGACTGTCGCTGAAAATAATGTCAATGTTGGCAACGTTGTTGCAGATGTGGTGGATGAGCGCCCGGTTGTTTTGAAGGTCGACCACGTCGCCAAATCCTTCCGATTGCCAACTGAACAGGCCAGTGGTCTGAAGATGGCCTTCCTGAACTGGACCAAAGGCATCAAAGGCTACACTGAGCAGAAGGTGCTCCGCGATATCAGCTTCGAAGTGCGTCAGGGCGATTTCTTCGGCATCGTGGGCCGTAATGGCTCTGGCAAATCCACTCTGCTGAAGATCATCTCCCAGATTTATGTACCGGAACAGGGCACGGTGGATGTTCGCGGCAAGCTGGTGCCGTTCATCGAGCTCGGTGTGGGTTTCAATCCCGAACTGACCGGGCGTGAGAACGTGTATCTCAACGGTGCGCTGCTCGGCTTCACTCGTGACGAAATCACCGCCATGTACGACGATATCGTCGAGTTCGCTGAACTGGGCGAGTTCATGGATCAGAAGCTAAAGAACTACTCCAGTGGTATGCAGGTGCGACTGGCGTTCTCCGTGGCCATTAAAGCCCAAGGCGATATCCTCGTACTTGACGAGGTGCTCGCCGTTGGTGACGAGGCGTTCCAGCGCAAGTGCGACAACTTTTTCTCTGAGGTTAAGAAAGATCCGACCAAGACGGTCATTTTGGTGACGCACAGCATGGACTCGGTGAAGAAGTACTGTAACAAGGCTATTCTGATTAAGAATGGTGAAATCATCGAGAGCGGTGACAAGGACGTGGTGGCAGATCGCTACACGTTGGAGAACTTCGCCACGAAGAAAACCGAAAAGGACAACGACGCGGATAATGCGTATCCGACCGGTCTGAACGCTCGTGTGCCCTTCCTGAAGATCTGGCCGGTGTCCAACCAGCTGTCGGATGGTGTCGAACCGTTCCGCTTCGATGTCGAATACGAGTTCACGGAGGACGTTCCCTTCTATCTGGCCATTTCGCTGATTGATACCAAGCGAGGAGGAGTCGTCTGCGATTCGGGTTCGGTCCCGATGAAGCAGCATGGACGACAGCGCGTCGGATTCGAGATTCCGGTTAGTGACTTCAACAACAGTGATTTTAAATTGCTTGTCTCGTTGCGTCTGGATAACTCTAAAGATCCCGATAAGACAGATATGATTGCTTTCACCAATGACGACAATTCCTGTTTCTTTGCTGTTCGAAACAGCAAGAACAAGACCTATGCATTGTTGAGCGATCGCGCTTTGCAATTCCGCTGTCTTATGTAGTTCTTTGGTGGAGTTTATCAATGGGTAAAGTCATGCGGACCATATCCAAACGTTTTTGGTATCTTGTCTTCGTTGTAGCGGGACTTCTTTTGTCGTTGACTGTTCTGGGCGTCCTTTCGTCGGACAATTTTACTGCATCTCAGTACTGGGGCGCTCTTTGGGTCTGCTCTATATTGCTTGTCTTTGTCGGAATCCGATATCGCAGGAGTATTCTAAGTGGGTATCGAGCTCTATGTCGAAAAAAGTGGCTTGTTTTCGCCTGCTTCGCCTTGCTTGTTTTTGTGCAACTCTGCGTATTCACGACAATAACCGGCAGACAATTATTCGATGCTGGTATGGTGTATGATGGGGTTTTTAATGATGATAAAACTCTGATAAATCAATATTTGTCAATATGGCAGAACAATCTGCCTATGTATACTGCCGAAAACATCATTAAGCATGTTTTTCATTTGTCCGACACTATTATTGCTCTTAGAATATATACGGTAATTAGTTGTCTACTCTACGACATAGGTTTTATTTTCATTGCTTGGAGCGTCTTTCTTCTTTCGGGTATGGAAGCTGCGGTGCTTTCGGGCCTAATCTGTTTTGGGATTCTTGGTCTCACAAATCAAGTCTACCAGATTTATAGCACAGCTTTTTCGTGGCCGTTTACCTGTTTTGGGATTTTTGTTTATATCTATCTGAAAAAAGCAGAAACCTGTGGTCGAGCTTCGAAAATTATTGGTAGCTTCTGCTTCGGAATGACGGTGACTTGCGGGTATATGATACGACCGTCTAGTGTTATATATGTTATTGCTATTGCCATGTTTGAATTTCCATATTTATGGAATTATGTAAAAAACGTTAAGACTTCTCTATTTGTTGTATTGCCTGTTATTTTTGGAATTTGCTTGACGGTACTCGCATATTACGCTGTGGAATCAAGGCAGGGTATTGTGATTGATGAGACCCGCAATGCCACCATGCAGCAGTATCTTGCATATGGTATTACAGGTAATGGCGATGGTGATATTGAAATTCGAAAAAGAATTGAGGGTACAGGCAGCGTCGAAGAGAGGAAAGCGCTATCCGTACAGATTTGGTTGGAAGAGATTAAGAGAAAAGGGCCAGTCGGCTATACTGCCTTTTTGGCTAAAAAACATATTTTAAATACGTCTGATGCTGGTATGAAATTCACTACACCTCACATAGAGGAACAGTACTCTAGCAACAAAATCAAGCATTTCTTCCAAAATATATATTATACGGATGGTAAGTATGGACATTTGACTGTTTATGCGATTCAATTCATATATTTATTGGTTTTAGTCGGTGTCGCATATGGTGTTTTGGAAACACTGCCAGAGGTTCACTTGCTCTGTCTGGCGCTCGTCGGATATTGGGTTTTCTTGCTTATCTTTGAGGCTGGAAGGTCTGTTTATTCAATTCAGGCATTCCCGGTGTCGATAATGATGTCCGCCATTGGTTGGCATTCATTAATAAAGGTATCGACGACACAAGTTAAGTGTTTGGATGCATCCGCCTGTATACACTGAATGTGCATTTACTGAGGTGGACCTGATATTCAGGGCTTGCAGAAGGTAGATTTTGTTGATGACTGACAAGGAACATGATGAATGGGTCAGTAGCTGACTGGCCGGTTGTGTGTTTCGTGCTTCCTTGTTACAACGAGGCGGAGGGGCTTGCGCGCACGGCCGACGTGTTGGCCGCCAAAGTCGCGCATCTGACCGAGACCGGGCGCATCAGCGCGCGAAGCCGCATCCTGTTCGTCGACGACGGGTCCAAGGACGCCACCTGGAGCATCATCCGCAGTCTGCACGAACGCGACGCGCACCTGTTCGGCGGT
>NZ_JFAN01000045.1:0-21633 GCF_006408855.1 Bifidobacterium sp. UTBIF-68
TTATATTTTTCGGCCCCCTTGTCAGAGCTGGCCCGCAAAGCGGGACTGAGGGGCAGTCATTTCGTCAGCACAATCAGCGTCGTGAGCGGCGAATAAGCATGCCCGGCTGGAAGATGATGATGGAGCGGCCATCGCGCGCGATCCAGCCGCGGTTCGAAAAGTCCATAAGCGCCTTGTTCACGGTCTCGCGACTGGACCCCACCAGCTGCGCGAGCTCCTCCTGCGTCAGGTCATGCGGCACTTTCAGCCCCTGTTCCACCGGCTCGCCGAAGCGCGAACCCAGATTCAGCAGAGTCTTGGCCAGCCTGGCCGGCACGTCCATGAAGACCAGATCGGAGATGCGCTCGTTGTTGGCCCGCTGGCGATTAGCCATGACCTGAAGCATGTCGATGGCCACGCGCGGATGCTCATCCAGCCAAGCGAACAAGGCATCATGTTCAAGCGAAACCACCCGCGTGCCATGGCTCATCGCCACGGCCGACGCTGTACGCGGGCCGCCGTTCGGGTCAAATACGGGAATCTCGCCCAGCACCTCGCCGGGGGCGTGGATGGACAGCAGCTGCACGCGGTCGTCGGTGGATGTGCGGATCAGCTTGACACGGCCGCGCTCGAGCAGATACATGCGATGGTCCGTATCGCCTTCGGAGAAGATGTAATCGCCCTTGTCAAAGACCGCACGTTGCAGATGCGGGATGAGCTCCTCGGCCTCAGCGGGGGAAACCTGCTTGAACAGTGCCGTCTGCAGCAGAATGTTCTCCTCGTCGGAGAACATGTTCGGAGTCTCTACGCCCATCGCACCGTCCTTATTGCCTTACGCCACCTTCGGCCACTCGCACTATTGTAACGCGCCTCACACGAACCGTCAGGATTTGTTCACCAGCGACTGACGCGGCTGCCCCGGCCGATCTGGCCGGCCACTGGGCTCACCGCCCCGCTCGACGAGCCACGCGAGCAGATGGTCGATGACCTGCTCCCGGCGCAGCCCGGTCTGGCTTCTGAGCGGATCGACCCGTTTCACAGCGGATTTCACCGCCTTGTCCGACATCTTCTCCCGACTGGTGTTGAGCACCTCGCCCATAGCCACGGCATCGATGTCATAAGCCAATGTGACATGATGCAGCACGGCTCCGGCAATCACGCCGACCGTCTGGCTCGCGCCCCGCCCATCCGCACCTGTTCCTTCAGAGGATTGCCGTATCCCATCGCCCCGCACAACAGGGAACCTGCGTTGTGCCGCTCCCCCGATCTTGCCGTACTGCGAGGCGATGTCGTTCAGTCCCGAGAATCGCACGTCGAGACCCAGCTCCCGCAACGCTTCGACCAGCCACCAGTCGCACAACCGATAGGATTCCTCGATGCTGACGCCTTGCACGAAGTCAAGCGGCGCGTACAGGGAGTAGGTGATGGTGTTGCCCGGCTCGATGAACATCGCGCCACCGCCGGTGCATCTGCGCACCACGCTGAACCCGCGCTGTTTGGCGATGTCAAGGTTCACTTCGTCGGGTGCCGACTGGAATCGCCCGATAACCACCGCAGGAGCCGCCCATTCCCAGATGCGCAGGGTCGGAGGCCGCAGGCCGGATGCAACCTCGCGCGCCCAGTTCTCATCGATTCGCATCTGCTCAGCGGGAAGTCGCGGCTGATCATGGATGACGGTGAGCTGCGGCAACAACTGCGCCCAGCGGGATGCGTAGTTCGCTTGATTGTCGGGCAGAACGCCGGCTGCCATTGCGGAAACGCCAGGTACCGCAGAGTGCTGAGCGGAGTCCTTATATATAGAGGCCTTATGTATAGAGTCCTTATATATAGAGGCCTTATATATAGAGTCCTTATATATAGAGGCCTTATATATAGGGTCTTTGCGAATAGGAGCCTGCGGCATTACCGAGGTAAGCGATGCTGTTGACGCCACCGAGTGGCGCATGATCTGCTCCAAAGCCCGGGTGAAAGCGGTTTCGATGGCTTTGGCATCCGTGCCGATCAGATTGCAGTCAGGATGAGAGTCAATCACCGATTGCACTGACGCTCCAGCGACGAGCGCCTGTTCGATGGCATGCAGAAACTCTGCCGACGCCGAGTCATCCGGTGCCTCCACGAAGAAATCGCCATCCAGTTTGCACGACCGCACGGCACCGTTTGGCTGCACATCACCATCCGATTGTGCACTGCCATTCATCTGCAAGGTCACGTTGACGGCCACCAACTTGCCGCCCGGCGTTTTCGCTTCACCGCGACCCATTATCGTTTCGCCCACGATGCCCACCATAGCAAATAAACAAATCCGCCCATCCCCGGTCCTGGGAATGGGCGGATGAGAAAAGGGCGGGGCTCGTCAGATGCGGGCCAGAATGTCCTTGCCGACCTGGTCGGTGGTGCGCACGGTGGAGCCGAGCTCCTCGATGTCCGCCTCCACAGCCGCATGAATCTTCTTGGCCGCGTCGTCGAAGCCGAGATGCTCGAGCAGCATGGCCGCCGACAGGATCGCGGCGGTCGGGTTGGCCTTGTTCTGGCCAGCGATGTCAGGGGCGGAACCGTGAATCGGCTCGAACATGGACGGGTACTCGTCGGACGCATTGATGCAGCCGGAAGCGGAGTATCCCACGCCGCCCACCACGGCACCGGCCTCGTCGGTGATGATGTCGCCGAACAGGTTATCGGTCAGAATCACGTCGAAGCGGGACGGGTTGGACACCAGGAAGATGGTGGTGGCGTCGATGTGCAGGTAGTCGTGGGTGACCTCGGGGTATTCCTCGGCGACCTTGTCCACGATGCGCTGCCACATATCGCCCGCATTGACGAGCACGTTCTTCTTATGCACCAACGTCACATGCTTGCGGCGCTTCATGGCGAGCTTGAATGCGTAACGCACCACGCGCTCCACGCCATAGGCGGTATTGATGGACACCTCGGTGGCCACCTCGTTCGGGGTGCCGCGACGGACCGCACCGCCTGCACCGCAGTACAGGCCTTCGGTGCCCTCGCGCACGACCACGAAGTCGATGTCACCGGGGTTGGCCAGCGGCGAGGTGACGCCCTTGTACAGCTTGGAAGGACGCAGGTTCACATACTGGTCGAGGTCGAAACGGAGCTTCAGAAGCAGGCCGCGCTCCAGAATGCCCGCCTTGATGCGCGGGTCGCCGACAGCACCGAGCAGAATGGCGTCGTTGGCCTTGATTCGATCCTCTTCCTCCTCCGGAAGAATCGAACCATCGCGCAGATACCGTTCGGCACCGAGATCGAACTGCTCGTATTCGAAGTCCGCGACACCTTCAGCGGCTTTTTCCAAGGCCTTCTGCGCCCACGGAGTGACTTCCTTGCCGATGCCGTCTCCAGGGATGACGGCGATTTTGTATGTCTTTGCCATAGTTCAAGGAGCCTAGTCGCGTGGTCATCTGATGACCCGAACCGGCTCAGCTAGTGGACATGGCCACAGTCCACAACCGCAGTCCACATTGTTGACGGCTTAGTGGGCGATGCCCATCACGCCCAGACACCAAGCGTTCTCATAGGAGACTTCCTCCCACTGCTTGTATCGCCCGGAAATGCCGCCGTGTCCGGCCTCGACCTCTATTTTGGCCACCGCATCCACGCCGGCCGACTGCAGCCGCGCCAGCCATTTGAGCGGTTCGACATACAGCACACGCGTGTCGTTCATCGACGTGGTGATGAAGATGCGAGGGAACCGTGAGGCCGACACACCGGACTGAGCGGAACCCCCGACGCCATCCTCAGCACCAGCAGCCTCAGCCACCGGCACCGGCACGTTTTCATAGGGCGTGTACGACTTCATGTACGCATACACGGCCGGGTCATGCAGCGGATCGCCCCATTCATCCCATTCTGTGACGGTCAGCGGCAGGTCGGGGTCGAGAATCGAGGTGAGCGCGTCCACGAACGGCACATCCGCCTCGATGCCGGCGTAGCATTCGGGGGCCATATTGGCCACCGCGCCCATCAGCAGGCCGCCCGCCGAACCACCGTTGGCCACCGTCCGGCGAGGATCGGCCAGATGTGCCTCCTGCAGGGCTCGCGTGGCATCGACGAAATCCTCGAACGAGTGCTTCTTGTTGAGACGCCGCCCCTGCTCATACCAGGCGCGCCCCATCTCGCCACCGCCGCGGATATGCGGCACGGCATACAGCACACCGCGGTCGAGCATGCTCAGACGTGCCACGGAGAATCCCGGGTCGGAGGAGATCTCGTACGCACCATAACCGGTGATGAACATCGGGGAATCCTGCGCGGGGAAATCACGACGCCACACCAGTGACACCGGGATGCGCTCCCCATCACGCGCGGTGATCCATACGCGACGCTCCATATAGTCGCGCGGGTCGAAATCGCCCAGCACGGTGGCGCGTTTGAGCAACGTGTCCCGCCCTGTGGCGGGGTCTATCTCATGCAACTCGCCCGGCCGGGTGTAGCTGGCGAACGAGTACCGCATGCGAGGCGCATCATACGACGGATTGCCGCCGGTGCCGATGGTGTACAGGCGCCGGGTCTCGCCGGGAAGATGGTCGTCGCTGGCGCCATCGAATGATGCGGTGTGATCAGTCGGCGCGGCAGCGTTTTCGGCGCCCTCGGCGGACCGTACGGCGCCGCGGTCGGCACCATTGGCGGCATCGGCTGACTGCACAGCACCGACCGCAGCGGCCCCATCCAGACCATCCAAATCATTCGCCCCATCGCCCTGCCACAGACGTTCGCCATGGTCGCCGGTGACGTCGCTTCGATCGGCGGCCACCAGATCCCAGTCGTTCTCCAACGATGGCGGCAGCAGTTCCATGAACCGCCACGGGCGTCCGGCCAGAAAATCCTCAGCGGCGGCCTGCTTGGTCATGTACGCCACATGCGGCTGGCCGTCGGAACGATAGCTCAGCGTCACGAAATGACGATGCAGCCCGATGCCCTCGATTCCCAGACCGTGCGCCCCCTGCAAAATCGCAGGATTCGCGGGATTGAAATAGGCCTCGGTGATCGGCCGGTCGGGTTCGCCATGCTCGCAGCCATAGGGCGAGCCGGCGGCCACGCATACTCCTTCACCCAATCGATATGGCGGCTGATGGTCACGCATGTCGATGACGTCGATTTCGAAATTCGGATTATCGGCGTTGTGGTACACCACCGCCAGAGGCACATCCTCGCCGCCTTCGCCGGCACCCTCGAAGCATGCGAAGCTGACATCATATTCCACGTCTTCCTTGCGGGGGATGAACGGCTGGAACTCGCCGTCCGGCGTATCCACCGGCAGCATCCATACTTCAGTAGTGGTTTTGGAGCCGGTGCCGATCACGATGCTGCGCTCGTCGAAGCTGATGCCCGCCCCGACCCAGAACTTCTCGTCCGCCTCGCGGTACACGCAGACGTCCGATTCGACCGGCGTGCCCACATGATGCCGCCAAATCGCGCACGGCCGCCAGGAGTCGTCGAGCTCGGTCCAGAACACCCACTGCCCATCCGGCGTGAAGCAGGCACCGCCGATGCCGGGAAACACTTCCGGCAGTTCCACCGGCTCACCGCCCTGCGCGAGCGTGGCGTCGAGGTCGCGAATGCGGAAATCGTAGCGTTCGTCACCGCGCAGATCAACGCCGTAAAGCATCCATCGCCCGTCATGGCTCAGATCCATGCCGCCAAGCCGGAAGAAGTCATGCCCCTCGGCCTCCACGTTGGCGTCGAACACCACCTGCTCGCCCGGCATCGAACCGGGGGCGCCTTGCGGATCGACCTCCGGCGGGTCCCAATCGTCGGTGCCGCGCACCGGCATACGGCACTGCACACCGTACTGCTTGCCTTGCTGGGTGCGCGTGAAGTACCAGTAGTCGTTGATGCGCGTGGGGACGGACATGTCCGTCTCCTCCACGTGCGCCTTGAGCTCCTCGAACAACGTGCGCCGCAACCCCGACAGATGGGCCATGCGCGCTTCGCAGTACTTGTTCTGCGCGGCCACGTAATCGCGCACATCGGCGGATTCCTTGTCGCGCATCCATTCGTAATCATCGTTGAACACGTCGCCGTGGAATTCACGGCGCTTGGGTTCACGTTTGGCCACTGGCGGCGTCGGCGTCATCGCTGCGCCTGATTCGGTCATTTCAGTCATATCACGCGATTGTACGCGCCGGTCAGGGACGAAGCGGCACCGTCAACGACCCACACCGCGCAGAATACGGACCAATCTGCGTTACAAGCCGCTAATCCGCGTTCTTCGCGTGCTCCTTGAGATACGGCAGCATGGTTTTGAGCAGGTTCGCACCGGTGGTGCCGGTGAACACCGGCACTTCAGTGACCGGCATCGGCTGGGTCGAGGTCAGACCGGCAACGGACGCCAGACCGGGCGCCTCCTTGGGACTGAGCTGGCGGATGGCGATGGCCAGCACGCGCCCGGGATACCGTTTGACAATGGTGGCGTACGTGGTGGGGTCCTTCTGACCGTCATCGCCCACCAGAATGAACTTCATGTCCGGGAAATCCGCCATCAACTGTTCGGCGAACTCGAGCTTGTGCTGCGGGCCGGTGGGCACGAAGGTCTTGGGTCTCGGATCGAGGTCGCGCAACAGCAGTGGCCCCTCCGGGAATCCGTGGTCGATGATGAAGTTGCGAATCGCGCTCTCCACATTCCACGGCGACGTGGACAGATAGAAGAACGGGGCATCCGGGAACAGGTCGGAGATGCGCGTGAACAGTACGCTCATACCCGGCACGGAGGCTTTTTTCTTGGGATCAAGGAACAGCAGGTTGTAGGCGGCCTTCCACAGCACCGGGGCCTGGGTGATCATGATCGTGTCGTCCACGTCCGAGATGATGCCCACTTTGGCGCTGGCTGGGATGGTATACAGGTTGGCGCTGACCGGCTTGCGGCCGGGCACACTGTACGAAACGCGATGGATGCCCGGACTCAGGCGATGCTCGGCCACCAAATCCAGATATCCTGCCGAATCGGAGATCGCGTATTCTCCGCTCATGTCGCGGGTGCGATCCACTTTGTCATAGACCTCGGAGACGCCCACCTGCACGGTGTTGAGCGGCGTGTCATCGATGCTGGCCTGCACGTGCGTGCGACCGGCCGGCACGGCCAGCATGCCTCGGATGCCGCGCGTCAGCTCGCCGGACTGGCCGCGGGCAGGGCCATATACGGTACGGCAGATCAGGCGCGAATAGTCCCCGGTTCCATAGCCCACATAAGGCTCTACTCGCGGGAACCAGCCCCATCCGCGCACCACTGCGGTTGACCAGTGCGACCATAGGCCGAAGGCATTGGTAATCGCCCGACGGATGAATCGGGTCAACGGCGGCTTGACCTCAAAACGCTCGCGTTTCGACGGCGCATCGAATGTGGTGACCGCTGCGCGCGCGGGAATCGGCACGGTAGGCATGTCGTCCGTCGGCGCAGGCGCACTGGAGTGATGCGGCAGATGCAATGACTCCAAACGCCTGCCGGCGGCTTCAAAATCCTCGCGTGGGCTTCTCATGCACCCCACTATAGGCCATGCATGATATGAGCCGGCATCAGCTCAGCGGATGATTTTGGCGTACTCCTCGGCGCTGAGCAGCTCCGGCTCATCGTCATCAAGTTCGACCTTGAGGATCCACCCCTCGCCGTACGGGTCGCCGTTGATCACAGAGGGATCGTCGGACACGTCGCGGTTCACGTACTTCACCGTGCCCGCCACCGGGCTGATCATGGGCTGCACGGCCTTGGAGGACTCCAATTCCACGATTTCGTCGCCGGCCTCCACACGGGAACCGGGTTCGGGCAGATCCACGAACACGAGCTCGCCGAGCTGGTCGGCCGCGTATTCGGTGATGCCGAGGATGGCGAGGTCATCATCCGAACGATCCACCCAGACGTGTTCGTCGGAGTATTCGAGATGCTCGGGAATGTCGAGGTTCAGCGGCTGTTCGTTGTCTTCTGTTTCGCTTGTTTCGCTCATAGTGCCCAGCCTAGCAGCCTACAGCTCCCGCCCGAGCCACTCCTCAGGTTGACTACCCCTCAGACCCGCTTCGCGGGCCAGCTCCCCTGACAAGGGGAGCCAGAAAAGCATCTGCTGACGTAGGAACCGCCACAAAACATGACACGCCTACAGCTCCCGCCCGAGCCACTCCTCGATCATGTAGCGCGCGATGGTGGCGCGCCCGGGGGCGGCCATGCGTCCGGAAATCAATTCGGCGGTGTATTCGTCGCGCGTGACCCAACGGGCGGTCACGGTTTCCGAACCGTCCACATGCACATCCGTGGTGACGGCGTGCGCCTTGAACGCCATCATGAGCGACGCGGGGAACGGCCACGGCTGCGAGCCAAGGTAGCGCACTTCGCCCAAGGTGATGCCGGTCTCCTCCTTGGCCTCGCGCCGCGCCGCGTGTTCGAGGTTCTCCCCCGCCTCCACGAATCCGGCGGAGACGGAGTAGAGCCGTTCGTCCTTCCATGCCGCATTGTGCTGCAGAAGCAACCGGTCGTGACCGTCCACGATTGCGGTGATCACGGCGGGTTCGATGCGCGGGAACAGGATCCGGTTGCCGTCCGCCGCATTGCTGCACCGCTGCGCCCAGCCGGCGAGCGCGGTTTCGACCGGCGCGCCGCAGGTCGGACAATACCGCTGCCGGCTATGCCAGATGCTCAGGGTGACGGCGCTGGTGGCCTGCCCGGCCTCGCGCGCATTGGCGTGGGGTGCGAAGCCGCGCAAATCTGCCCAGTCGAACCGGTCGACGGCTTGCTGCAGCAGGGTCGGTTTTGGCTGGCGGGGCTGTTCTCCGGCGATGTCGACCGATTCGTCGAATGCATCGTCCGCACCTTGTCCGGCGGAATCCGAAACGCTGAGGTTGCCATCGACGGTACCGGAATCCTCGGTTCCCAATACGCCGGCGACGGCACTGACACCACCAGCAGCAGCGCCAGCGGCTGCACCTGCGATGGCACCGGCCGCATTCGATGCGCCGGCCACACGATTGGCGGAACCCGGTTCAGGCACCCGGGAGATGTCGATGGCGACGACGCATTCGCCGCGAACGCCGCCATAGGAGCCGAGGAACATGGCCACGGCCTGAGGATACCGCTTGAGTTCCGCGGCGACGTACGCGCCCGGCAAGGTGGCGAGCCGCAGTTTGACGTTCTCGTAATCCACCAGTTCGCCTTGTCCGCGGGGCACGGCGACCAGTCCGTTGCGAGTGAGGATGACTTTGGTGGCGGGGTCCTCCAGCAGATGTTCGATGAGTCCCGGTTCGTCTCGTCGATCGACTTGGTAGTCGATGTCGCCTTGTGCGAGCGGCAGGAACGGCAGGGCGCGGGTCAACGCCAATGGTGAGAAATGGATATCAGCGGTCATCCTTTACCTCAGTCCTGGTCCTGCACCCGACGCACGAGAGCGAGCAGCGCGCGGGCCACGGTGTCGGGATGCTCGACGGCGCTGAAGTGGCCGCAATCGGGGATGGCGATGAATGTGGCACCGGCGATGCGGTCGGCCAGCGGACGCATGACGCTCGGGTTGCTGGTGGGGTCGAGTTCACCGGATACGACGGCGGTCGGCGCGGTGATGGTCTCGGGCACCTTGCCCATGTCGGGGCGGCCGTAGGTCATGCGCTGGCGCCATGCGAGGCCCGCAGGGTCCTGTTCGTTGATCCATTGGGTCATCGTGGCGATGAATTCAGGGGATTTCTTGACGGTGGAGTCACCATCGGACGGCTTGGCGAAATGCATCACCGGTTCCACGGAGTTGGTCTGTTCGGCGGCGTCCGCCATGGCGAGGCGCGGTTCGCCGCCCACGCCGTCGGATGCGGCCATCGTGTCGCACAGGGCGAGGCCGGCCACGGTCTCGGGATGACGGCGCTGGATGTCCATCGCCACATAGCCACCCATGGACAGGCCCACCCATATGGCCTGTGCGTATCCTGCGGACTTCACCAGATCCACGTAGGCGTCCGCGAGCCGGTCCAGAGCCTCGGTGTAGGCACCGTTGGCGAGCCGCGGGCCGGAATCCTCGGCGCTCGGCACCGGGGACTGTCCGGAACCGGCCATGTCCGGCGCCCAGATGGGGAACGGGGGCACGTCGTCCAGATCGGCGAAGTCGGCGAGCGCCTTGGCGCATACGTCCCACATGCGGTGGTCCACCGGATAGGCGTTCATCAGCACCACCGGCACACCCTCGCCTTCGCGATACACATGATTCACCAATTCAATTGCCATAACTACACACTTTCATTCGTTATATACAAACGATCCATATCGGGCTCCTCTGATGACTACCCCTCAGTCGGCTACGCCGAAAGCTCCCCTGACAAGGGGAGCCGACCAGGCTTCCGAATATCGGCCCCCTCTGACGAGGGGGCTGTCAGCGAAGCTGACTGGGGGAGAGACCAAACCCGAGCCAACCTGAATAAGCCGGCCAGCACGTTGCCTACAAACTGCTCCTTCACACTCCGGCCCAGGCTAGGGCTTGGCGCACGATGCGGCCATGCCCGTTGACCATCTGGTCGATGAACTTGTCCATCAGGTCGCTCTTGGGATCGACCCATTCCACGTCGAGCGTCTCGTCCTGCGGCTTGCAGTCGCCGGCAATCGCCACTACATAGCACAGTGCGATGGCGTGCTGGCGCGGGTCGTAGTAGTCGCCCAGGCCCGGAGTCGGGAAGAATTCGGCGACCGTGAACGGCTGAAGGGATGCAGGAAGCATCGGCAGCGCGATGTCGCCCAGGTCCTTGGCCACATTGCGGGAGATGGCTTCACGCAGCGACTCGTGGAACAGCACGCGCCCGGTGATCAGCGTGCGCTCGATGGAGCCGTCGTCCGAGACGCGCAGCAACGACCCCACCTGCGCGATGCGGCCCATGTCATCCGTGCGCACCGGCACGATCTCCACATAGGCGATGGGCATCTGGTGACGCGCACGGTTGATGTCCGCAGGCCCCAGCCATCCCGGCGGGTTGCCGTGGCCGGAGCCGCCTCCGTGGATGAAATCCTCGGGGGTGATGTTGTCGAATTCACCACGATTGCGATTGGCGTCGAAGTCGCCCTCGGAGGGCACCTCATCATTCAAGACTGGCATGCTTCCCATTATCGCGCGCGACCGCGCGAATGGGCTCCTCTCGCAGCAAAATCTGGGCAAACGTTCAGATGGGTCACGGACGGCACACGAACGGTTCGGCCGGCAGCGCAACGCGGGCTGAATTGTTGGGTGGTACTGCCAAGCTTGAGCACAAGCAACAGAATGGAGACCACCATGGCAACCAAGGCCATCACTTCAGCTGATTTTGAGCAGACCATCACCGACAACGAAATCGTGTTCGTGGACTTCTGGGCCACGTGGTGCGGCCCGTGCCGCGCATTCGGCCCGATTTTCGAGGCCGCGTCCGACAAGCCCGAAAACAAGGACATCGCCTTTGTGAAGGTGGATATCGACGCGAACCAGGATCTGGCGCAGGCGGCCGGCATCCAGGCCGTACCCACGCTGATGATTGCCAAGCAGGGCGAGGTGATCTTCCAGCAGGCCGGCGCGCTGCAGGCCGGCGATCTGGACGATCTCATCGACCAGGCCAAGGCGCTCGACCTTGCCGCCGCCAAGGCTCAGGCCGCCGCCCAGCAGCAGGACTGACTCCGCACTGGCTCCCTCTGACAAGGGGAGCCGAATAGGTCGTCTGCGGATTGGCGTTCTTCCAGCGGTGCACCTATGATAAGTGTCAGTGTGCAGCTCGACGTATGAAACCTGCACGATGCAAGTAGTTCATATCATGCATAAGTGAAATGCATAACCGAAACCGATGACCGACATCAGCCGCACGTTCGGCGAGACGTTCGGGCTGCAAATCCAAGTCAAGGAGCGTAATGACGAGACACGGCAGGAAGACCTCCCCTTTGAAGTCCCTGAGCATCAGCAAGCGTCAGTGGGCCAAGATCGCCGCAGTGGTGGCCGCCGGAGGACTGATCACCGGAGCCGGATTCGTATCCCGCAGCTTCTACCAGTCGGATGATGCCAAGCCCGTCAACCAGGTCACCGCATTCTCCGCCACCGATTCCGCGGCCTCCCGCTCCGCCACCCGTGGAGCACTGAACGCCACGGACAAGAACACCACGTTCGTCACCGTGAAGATCAACGGCGACTCACGCGTGGTACTTGGCGAGAAAGACGCAATGAAAACCGTCAAGGACGTGCTTGACGCCGGCAACATCACACTCGACCCGGACGATACGGTCAGCCCCTCGCTGAAGAGCAAGGTCACCGAATCCACGGTCATCACGATCGAGCGCGCAGGCGCTGACGTGGAGACCACGGACACGGACATCCCGTTCAACGAGGTGCGCAAGGAGACCGACAGCCTGCCCAAGGGCACCGAGAAGGTGGAGGCCGAAGGCCAGAACGGTGTGATGGAGACCACGTCGCTGGTCACACGCAGCGGCGACAAGGTGATCTCCTCCAACGTGTTCACGTCGTGGGTCAAGAAGGCCCCGGTCGACAAGGTGGTGCTCGTGGGCACAGGCTCCACAACGTCTTCGTCCTCGTCATCGTCCGGCTCCTCCGCAAGCCTCGGCACCACCGTGCCGGTGGGCGAGATGCAGACCTGGGCGCATGACTACATGATTTCCAACGGCTACTCCGAGGACGACTTCACCGCCGCCAACTACATCATCAACCATGAATCCGGCTGGAATCCGACGGCCGCCAACCCGTCCGGCGCATACGGCCTACCGCAGGCGCTGCCTGGCAGCAAAATGGCTTCCGCCGGCGCCGACTGGGCCACCAACTACCAGACGCAGTTCAAGTGGTTCCTCGGCTATTGCAACGACCGCTACGGCTCTGTGACCGCCGCCTACAACCACTGGCTACAGTACAGGAGCTACTGATTCTTTAGCTGCGCCCAGGCGCCGCCAAGACCTCACTAAACGTACACTGACTCGTGTGCAGTGTACGTCTGGTGAGGTCTTACTAGTGCCCTGCGCTGTAAGTTCGTTGATTAATTCACTACCCCTCAGTCCCGCTTCGCGGGCCAGCTCGTCCCGCAATTGCGGACGCGCTTCGCGCACGGTTTGCCAGCTCGCCTGTCGGCTCGCACAGCACCTACAAACAGCTCCGCTGTCTGCTTTACGGTTCTGTCCTGACAAGGGGAGCCTGCAATCATGGACGAGCTTCGCGGGCCAGCTTGTCCTGCAATTGCGGACGCACTGCGCGCGCGGTTTGCCGGCTCGCCTGTCGGCTCGCACAGCACCTACAAACAGCTCCGCTGTTTGCTTTACGGTGCTGTCCTGCAATTGGACGCACTGCGCGCGGCATACTGATAGTGAGACCTTACGACAGGTCATCCCGACAGATTGTATAGTCAGACGTACGGCACGTGGGTATCCCCATGCCGGTATTTCGGAGGCAAATCATGACGTTCAACCGGTATATCGCGATTCGCGCCGTGATCGAGACCATCGGCGCGCTGTCCTGCATGCTGATGGTGGTCATCGGACACAGTCTCATCGGGGTGATTGTCACAGCTGTGGTGGCATTGGTCTGGGCCGGTGGCGAGATCTGGGTGGTGACCGTGCTCAACAAACGGTCGCCTCGTCGCGATGAGCTCTCGGATCAGCATCAAGGGGTGGCGATACAGTTCGCACTGTTCGTGCTCATAGCCGCATTGGTGGCTCTGGGGTTCTTCTACACCATCTGGAATATGGTGACCACGTCAGGGTTCCTGCACATCATCAACCCGATGATGCTGCCCGCATTGGCCATGTGCGCACTGGCCGTGTCTGACGTGCGGTATCTGTGGCTTGAACATGACGGCTCGAATGGGGACGATGATGAAGACTAGTCTGAAGATTCATCGTCTGGCACGAGGCATGAAGCAATCCGAGCTGGCCGACCTCATCAACGTGCGTCGGGAGACCATCGGACGTCTGGAGCAGGGACAGTATTGCCCATCGCTCAGGCTCGCCATGGAACTGGCGAAGGTGTTCGACACCACGGTGGAAGACCTGTTCAGCTTTGATGACGAAGCGGACGACACGCCCGAACAGACACAAGCTAGGTAAATTCCCGGCAAACTACGTCACGAAACCTGAAAAACGTTGCAATTCCAACGTTTTTCAGGTTTTTTAACCGCCCATCTCTTCAGCAGCCATGTGACACCGGCATCACGTCATGCGACACGGACATCACCTCGTGTGACGCAAGCATCACATGGCACGTATCAGACGCGGACGGTTCTTGTCAGGCACGTCACCCAGGCGAGTAATGTGTAAGCCGTGCAAGGAAATCGGGGGTTTGTGATTTCCGAGCAGGTTACTTAGGGGGTTGGGAAACCCCGTTAAGGAGGAAATATTATGATGAAGAAGTTTATGGCTCTGCTGGCCACTGTCGCCGCTGTGCTGGGCTTTGGTTTCGCTGCCAACACCGCTATGGCTGAGGATTACGGTGCCACCGGTTCTGTGACCGGCACCGTCGCCACCGTGACCTTCACCGGTTTGGCTCCGAACACTGAATACCACGTTTACGCTGACGATCAGGTTGTGTCCAACGTCACAGCAGCAGCTTACAAGGATTTCGGTTCGTTCAAGTCTGACGCCAACGGCACCCTCAAGGTCAAGGTCACCCTCAAGGCTGGTGTCAAGACCGACGTCAAGCTGACTGACGCTAAGGGCAATGTGCTGACTTCCTACACCGTGACCGCTCCGGCCACCGGTAACGGCGCTCCGACCGTTGCTGACACCGGTGCTTCCGTCGCTCCGTACGCCGTGGCCGTTGTGCTGCTGGCTGCCGCCGGTGTGGCTCTGTTCGCTGTCCGCAAGACCAGCGCTCGTCACTGAATTCAGCTCGATAGCTGATTAGCTACTCAAAGACCCTGAGGCTTCCTCAGGGTCTTTTCTATGCCGTATTCCTCCTTGAACACAATACAAATCCACACCCATAATCGAATACCAAATCGAGGCGAATCATGAACGTTCTCTTTGTGTGCACCGGCAATGTCTGCCGCTCTCCCATGGGCGAATATCTGCTTCCCCGCTATTTCAATGATCCCTCCATTACGGCGGACAGCGCAGGAACCCGTGGGTTGTTCGATCATCCCATCGACCCGTCCAGCGCCAAGATCCTTTCCGGGCTGGGTATTGATACCACGAACTTCCGCTCGAAGCGCGTCACACCGCAACTGGCCACGGCCGCTGACCTGATTCTCTGCTTTGAGATCGAACAGCGTCAGGATATCGCCACTATCGCGCCGCTGGCAAGCCGGAAGACGTTCCTGTTGCCGGACTTCGCGAATATGTGCGTCTACTGCGCCAAGGAGGGCTATATTGAGGGCGCTACGCGGCAGGAGAAGCTCGAATCGGTGATTGACAACGCGTCGCTGATTCGGCCTATGCTGCCCGCACCCATGGTTATCCCCGACCCTCATCGTCGTGAATTTGCGGCCTTCCAGAAGGCCTACGAGCAGATCTGCCAAGCCCTCCGCATCATCACTGACGCAACCAAGTAACCCTAGCGGCGTCAGCGGCTCCCCTTGTCAGGACAGAACCGTAAAGCAAACAGCGGAGCTGTTTGTAGGTGCTGTGCGAGCCGACAAACCGCGCGCGAAGCGCGTCCGCAATTGCAGGACGAGCTGTCCCGCGAAGCGGGACTGAGGGGTAGTCAATTCGCAATTATTAGTGGTCCGTCTCGCTAATAAATTAAGGATCAGCCTCTGTCTCTCCCCCAGTCAGCTTCGCTGACAGCCCGTCCTGCAATCAGGGACGCGCTCCGCGCGCGGCCTGCTGGCTCGCCTGTCGGCTCGCACGTTGCCTACAGACAGCTCCGCTGTCTGCTTCACGGCAACGTCCCGTCAGAGGGGGCCTTAGCATAGTCTGTGAATTCTTTAACTACCCCTCGGCACTACCCCTCAGTCGACTTCGTCGACAGCTCCCCTGACAAGGTGAGCCAAGCAAGTAATAAGAGGCTCTCACTGAGCACTTGCTCAGCGAGAGCCTCTTTGCAACACCAACCGGCCTATCAGCGCTTGACGGCGGCGCTGCGTGCAGTGCTGCGCTGCTTCGGGCGCTTGCCGGCAGCCTTGCCCTTCTTGCCGTCGGTGCTGGCGTCGTCATCGTAATAGTAGTAGTTGCCCTTATATGCGACCTTCTTGGAATCCTTCGCATAGTTGAAGATGAAGCCGCTGACCGAGAGGTTCAGGTTGTCGAGCTGTGCTGCGATCTCACGCAAATCTCGCTTGTCGGTCACGTCGCGGCCGGAGACGATAACGATGCCGTTGCCCATGGCGCCGAACACGAAGGTGTCGTTCGCCACCACCAGCGGCGAGGTGTCGACCAGCACGTAATCGTATTGGGTGAGCGCCTGCTTGATGAGCTCCTTCATGATCGCGGAGTTGAGCAGGGCGGATGCGTTCGGCGGCTTCGGGCCGGCGGGCATGATGTGCAGGTTCGGCTTCCAATACCGCTGCACCACATCCTTGACGGCCGCCTGGCCGGACAGCACGTGGGTGAGGCCGGCGTTGCCTTCCAATCCCAGTCGATCGGCCACGGACGGGTGACGAAGGTCGGCGTCGATCAGCAGCACCTTGGCACCGTTTTCAGCCAGCGCGACGGCGAGGTTCACCGAGCTGGTGGTCTTGCCTTCGCTCGGGCTGGTGGACGAGAGGACGATGAGACGGGCGTTCATGCCCTCGACCGGAGCGGTGAACGAGAGGTTCGTACGGATACGGCGGTATTCCTCGGCGATCGGGCTGCTGGGCTTCGAGATGATGACCGGGACATCGCCCTTGAGCAGATCGTCTTCGGGGATACGGCCCATGATCGGGGCGTCGATGTATTCCTGCAGTTCAAAGGCCTCCTCGATGCGCGTGGAGAAGAGGTCCTTGACCAGCGCCACGATGATGCCGAGAATCAGACCACCGAGAACGCCAATGGCCATGTTCATCGGAATCTTCGGGCTGCTGGGGCCGGCAGGCTCCTGCGCCTGCTGCACCACGGAAAGCGTGACCGGGGACTTGCTGTCGGACGAATACAGGGAGTCCTCCACCACGGTCTTCATGGACTTGGCCACGGCATTGGCGATGGCGGCCGACTGCTTCGGATCCTTGTCTTCGACCTGAATGTTCACGAACGCGGTATCCGTAGGGTTGGTGACCGTCAGTTCATTAGCAAGAGCGCTGACCGACGTATCCAGGCCAAGCTGGTCGATGACCGGCTGCAGCACGGATTCGGTGGTGGCCAGCGTCGGGTAGGACTTAATCTGGTTGGCGATGTAGGTGCCGGCGCTGCTGATGTTGTTGTAGTTGTTGTTTTGCGTGGCATCAGCGGTTGCCGTGTTGAACGTGGCGAACATCTGCGAGGTAGCCGTATATTTCGGCGGCGTGAGCAATGTGTACGCGCACACAGCGGCGAACACGACCACGAACGTCACGATGACCGAAATGACATGCTTGCGGATAATCCGAATCAGGTCCATGATGGTGATGCCGCTTTCGGCCTGTGCTACGGCAGTGTCTGCAGCATTCTGATTCTGCTGCTGTTCGTTATTTGCGGAAACCAACCGCTTCTCCCTCTCCACATCCAGACTGCTTGAAATGCCCGGATAGCCCGATAGGTGCAATCAGCATGTATCCTATCAGCCCTCATGTACCCTTGCCCTTCAGGAAACGTAGCTGTAAGACTCCCGTCACCATATCGCCACCGTTCCCGCACATTGGGTTGCTAGAGTACTCGAGGCAATCAAGGAGGGGGACATGAGCGATTCCGGCATGCCGACATCGGCCGAACCATCTCAGGTGCGGACTGCAGACAGCGCCACTGTACCAGCGCACGGCAGCCTCGCATCCCGCAACCAGCGTATCGAGGATCCTGCGCCCACGACACCTTTTGCATCACTGCGCACGCTCACTCCCCCGATGCCGTTGCCCCGATGCTTCACCCCGCATGACCGCTCCGATTACCTGTTCTTCGCCGCTCTGCTCGCACTTCCGATGGACGGCACCGTGCTGGGCTTCTTTCAACCGTTCTGGACGCCGTTGAGCCCGTGGCTGCTGGTGTTGTATTGCTTGGCGAATCCTCGACTGCTGCGCCAAACATTGCATCGTTACGCACCGTTCATGATGCTGTCTGTGGTGCTTGTGGTGCTGTCGATGCCGGGCTGGGCGGCTTTCGGGCTGCACAATAATGCAGTGGTCATGTCGCTGACCGGTGTGATTGCCGTACCGGCCACGTTATGCGCGCTCGATATCGCCTATGTGCATAAGCGGCTCAGCTGGCAGGAGTCGGTGCGCGCCATTATCGCCGTATATTGGTTCGCTTTTGCCATCGGAATTGTGCAATGGCTATCGATTACATTGCGCTTGGGCAGTGTGCAGGGGTACTTCAGTCATCTGATGTACCGTTCGTATATCATTGCGGGATCTGCATGGGGCATGAGCGGTGCGCGACCGCAGTTTTTGTTTGCCGAGCCGAGTTATATCGGCATGCATCTGTTCGGTATTCTATTGCCGCTGTTCTGGTTCATGCGTATTCGCGACCGTATTTTCGCCTCGCGATTGCGGCATCTGATCATCGTATTTGCCGTGGGCAGCGTGCTGATGGGTTCGGGCACCCGTATCGTATTGGATTCGTTGGTGGCGCTTATTGCTGTGATTGTGATGGAAACGCATTGGCGCAATCGCAATGACCGGCGCACGGGCGTATTGCAGCTTATTGGCACTTTGGCCCTGGCTGTGGTGTGTGTTATGGCCAATTCGAGACTTGATTCCATCTTGCATAACGGCATGGAGGGCGATGGCTCGTTCTTCGCTCGCATCTGGCAATCGTTGGCACCGCTGTGTGGCCTGGTCAGACATCCGTGGGCGTTGCTGACCGGCTACGGAGCCGGAAATATCGCCGAGGCCACGCATAATGGAGCCGATTGGTCGGCGGCGATATTGCGGTTCGTGCACACCGATCCCACAGGCGCATTGTCGTGGTATCGGTCGATCAATGCGGACACCGTATGGACGATGAGCGCATACACGAATTTCCTGACGGAATTCGGATTGATTGGTTTCGCGCTGTTTCTCACGATTGCCTTTGGCTTCATACACCGATATCACCGATGGAATAAACTTACGATTGTCTGGCTGTTATTGGTGATGTATCTGTATGTGCAATTCGAGGGATACGCCTTCGCCGCCATTCCATTGATGATTTGGGCATTGACAAGGCTGGATGAATTCATTCATGTGGATGATGCAATAGAATGATATCTGAATGACACCTTGTAATCATTGAAGCCCATTTGCTATTTCTTTTTTTATTTGATTACAATTACATACGGAATTACTAGTGTCTCATGCCAGAGATTCGTTTGATATTATTCCTGGCTCCCCTTGTCAGGGGAGCTGGCCCGTGAAACGGGTCTGAGGGGTAGTAAATGCGTCAACGAATATCTGACGCAGGATACTGCCATATTGCTTATGATGTATAACTATAAAGGAGAACAATTATGGCTTCCTTGCTTCAGGGCTTTGAAGAGGTCCAGCTGGTCAAGCCGGCTGGCAAGACCGTGCTGACCGTAACCGACGGCGCCATCCGTTTCAACAAGGCCACCGCCGAAGTGCTGGGGTACCCGGCATACGCTAAGGTGCTCATCAACGAGAAGACCAAGCAGATCGCCGTGACCCCCGCCACCGCCAAGGCGGACAACGCGGTGAAGTTCAGCAAACCCGAAGGCAAGCAGACCCTGTCCGTGAGCCTCAAGGAGGCCACGCTGGTGGACGCCGTCAAGGCGTTCTTCACCCTGCCCGAAGCCCCGGAGGACGAAGTGGCCTACGCTTCCGTGAACGGCGCCGCCTACCCGGAAAGCAAGACCGTGATCTTCGACGCCGCCACCGCCACCTCCGGCACCATGAAGCGCCGCGGCCGCAAGAAGGCCACCGCCGAAGCCTGATTCGCCCACTTGGGACTGTCGGATTCCGAATCGATGTGTGGGAACGGCGAGCGCGTTCGCCAACACGTCTGGCGGCACAGCCGAACCGATACCGCTGACAGCGTCGCCAGCCGGAACGCTCGGCGAGCTGTTTGACGGCCGCATCACCTTTCAACAATTCTTACATGTTAGAACTCGTCAGTTAACATGTTAGAATTATTGAAAGGTGATGAAAGGGACCGTGCCGAAGGTCAATGCCGACCCGTTCGTTCTGCCCTTGGTCGATATGTTCGACCGGATGAGGGATTTGATGTCCCCGTGGAATCCTAGTCACGAAATCATGAGCGGGCTGATTCGCGTCGATGTTCCCGCTTTTGACCATGGTGCGTTCCGTGAGGCGATGATCAACGCGTTCTGTCATCGTGATTATGCACGCATGGGATATGTGCGGCTTATGGTGGATGATGATGGATTGACCATCTCCAATCCGGGCGGGTTCATCGAAGGGGTATCCGAAGACAGTCTGCTTACGGCGCAGCCTCGGTCACGCAATCCTCAACTGGCATTGATACTGAAGGCCGCTGGCTATGTCGAGCGGACCGGTCGTGGAGTAGACGTTATCTATGCCGGATCTATTGCGGCAGGGGGTGCGTTCCCCGATTATTCTCAATCCAACGCCGAAGAAGTCGTACTGTTTCTGCGTAGAGTAGTGCCGGATGCGTCGTTCGTGACCATGATTGGCGAAGAGGAACGTCGGCGTGGTGCACCGTTACCGGTGTGGTCGCTCATCGTGCTCTCATTGTTGCGCGAGCACCGACGTTTGTCGATGGGGCAGCTATGTGATTTTTCTCATTTGGAACGTCGCCGTGTCGTGTCCGCTGTGGAGAGGCTGGTGGAATCCGGCTTGGTGGAAGGAGTCGGTGCCGGGGCGTCTCGTGCGTACATGTTGAGCGCTCAAGTGTATAAGCGCGCGGATGGATTGACGTCCTACGTGCGTCAGCACGATATCGAGGCCACGCGCCGTAACGGTCTAGTGCTGGAATTTGCTCAGAGAAACGGTGGCGCGGTTACCACGTCCGATGTCATGGAGTTGTTCGGCCTGAGCTATATCAGCGCCTATCGATTGCTGAAAGGGCTTGCCGAATCAAACAAGCTGCATCGTGAGGGCAATGGCCCGTCATCTCGATATGTGCTGGTCTGATTGGATACCGAACGCGACGACTGTATGCATGACGACGAGCCGACCGGCGTCCCCAGCACCTTTCATCACCTTTCAACAATTCTTACATGTTAGAACTCGTCAGTTAACACATGCAAGAATTCGGACTTCGGCAGCGCATGCAGGGGCCAGGTTTCCCGGTACGGGTTTGGGACAGCATACGACAATCACCGCTATCGGCCTGATCGGAGCGTCATGCGATCAGGCCGGCGGTCAGCGGTCCTCGTATCATGATTATTGAGAGACGGCGAGCAAGCGATTATGACGGATCGGAGGTGGATGATGGTTCCCATCGAAGACGTCTACGCGCAAATCCGTGAATTCGCCGCCGACGCAGGAGCACACAAGGTCATACTGTTCGGCTCGAGAGCCAAAGGAACCAATCGTCCCAAAAGCGACATCGACCTCGCCATCGCAGGCTGCCCGGACTTCGATGCACTGGACGATAGACTGAACAACGAATTATGGACACTGCTTAAGATCGATGTCATCAACCTCGACGGACCGATCTCCGAAGCTTTGAAAACAGAAATAGCCCGCACAGGGAAGGTGCTGTATGAAAAAATA